>NZ_JAMJFW010000001.1:0-286058 GCF_023544405.1 Enterobacter cloacae complex sp. OE43NF | reverse complement strand
ATCTTCAACCGACCGGGTTGTTTGTGAAGTGATTCACATCCGCCGTGTCGATGGAGGCGCATTATAGGGGGCCTCCGGGGAATGACAAGCGGAAATATGCATTTTTATTTCAACCGCTCATCTTTTCACCAAAAAGCCTATTTTTGGTGCTTTTTGATCGCTTCAGGCAGCTCGGCCAGGCTATTAATCACCCAATCCGCTGCAGTCTCAGCTTCTGGCGTCACGGGTTTGCCGGTGCGAACTAATACTTTGGTACCCACACCCGCCGCGGTTGCCGCCTGCATATCTTCCATTTTATCGCCCACCATATAAGAAGCGGCCATATCAATATGCAGAAATTCCTGCGCCGAGATAAACATCCCCGGGTGCGGCTTACGGCAATCACAGGTCTGGCGATACTCTTCTACCGTTCCCTGCGGGTGATGAGGACAATAATAGATGCCATCAAGATCAACACCGCGGTCGGCAAGAGACCAGTCCATCCATTCCGTCAGCGTTTCGAATTGCGCTTCGGTAAATTTGCCACGCGCGATACCAGACTGGTTGGTGACAACCACCAGCGCATAGCCCATCTCTTTTAGCTGGCGCATGGCATCGATAACGCCCTCGATAAATTCGAACTCGTCAATCTCGTGAACATAACCGTGATCCACATTAATAGTGCCATCACGATCGAGAAAAATTGCGGGTACTGATTTTGCCACCGGTTTGCTCCTGAAAAAGGCGTGTTCAGCTAGTATCTCATGAATCGCAGCGCAATAAAGTGCTCATCGCACAGAGTTGGATTGATTTAGACGTCTGGATGCCTTAACATCCGTTTTGTTTACGGGCATCACCCGTATCTGGCAGACGAAAATGCCACGGCTAACTTACATACGATAAAAATAATCTAATGATTAAACTTTCCAATATCACCAAAGTGTTCCAGCAGGGGAACCGAACCATTCAGGCGCTGAACAATGTCAGCCTGCATGTTCCTGCTGGTCAGATTTATGGCGTCATTGGCGCATCGGGTGCAGGTAAAAGTACACTGATCCGTTGTGTTAACCTGCTTGAGCGCCCAACCCAGGGCAGCGTAGAAGTTGGCGGACAAGAACTGACCGCGCTCTCAGAAAAAGAACTGACCAAAGCGCGTCGCCAGATTGGCATGATCTTCCAGCACTTTAACCTGCTGGCGTCACGCACAGTGTTCGGCAACGTCGCCTTACCGCTGGAGCTCGACAACACGCCTAAAGATGAGGTTAAGCGTCGCGTAACCGAGCTGCTGGATCTCGTCGGTCTGGGTGATAAACATGATAGCTACCCGGCCAATCTGTCTGGCGGACAAAAACAGCGTGTAGCCATTGCCCGTGCGCTGGCAAGCAATCCCAAAGTGCTGCTGTGCGATGAAGCCACCAGCGCATTAGACCCGGCCACCACCCGTTCTATTCTGGAACTGCTGAAAGACATTAACCGTCGTCTCGGCCTGACGATCCTCCTTATTACCCACGAGATGGATGTCGTAAAACGCATCTGTGACTGTGTTGCCGTGATCAGCAACGGTGAACTGATTGAGCAGGACACGGTAAGTGAAGTGTTTTCACATCCTAAGACCCCGCTGGCGCAGCAATTTATTCAGTCCACACTGCATCTGGATATTCCGGAAGATTATCTGGAGCGTTTGAAAACCGAACCCACGACGGACAGCGTCCCGATGCTGCGAATGGAGTTCACCGGTCAGTCCGTTGATGCCCCGCTGCTTTCCGAAACCGCGCGCCGCTTCAATGTGAACAACAACATCATCAGCGCGCAGATGGATTACGCCGGTGGCGTGAAGTTCGGCATCATGCTGACGGAAATGCACGGCACACAAGAAGAAACCCAGGCGGCAATTGCCTGGCTGCAAGAACATCACGTAAAAATAGAGGTACTGGGTTATGTCTGAGCCGATGATGTGGCTGCTGGTTCGCGGCGTTTGGGAAACGCTGGCAATGACCTTTGTATCCGGTTTCTTTGGTTTTGTGATTGGCCTGCCGGTCGGCGTACTGCTGTACGTGACGCGTCCGGGTCAAATCATTGAGAACGCGAAGTTGTACCGTACGCTCTCTGCGTTGGTGAACATCTTCCGTTCTATCCCGTTTATTATTCTGCTGGTATGGATGATTCCATTCACCCGCGTGATTGTCGGCACCTCTATTGGTCTGCAGGCGGCCATTGTTCCCCTGACGGTTGGCGCCGCGCCGTTTATCGCGCGTATGGTGGAAAACGCCCTGCTTGAAATTCCAACCGGGTTGATCGAAGCTTCCCGCGCAATGGGCGCAACGCCGATGCAGATCGTGCGCAAGGTTCTGCTGCCGGAAGCACTGCCAGGCCTGGTGAATGCGGCAACCATTACGCTTATCACCCTGGTCGGTTATTCCGCGATGGGCGGTGCCGTTGGCGCTGGCGGTTTAGGCCAGATTGGTTACCAGTACGGCTATATTGGTTATAACGCTACCGTAATGAATACCGTTCTGGTATTGCTGGTTGTACTGGTTTATCTCATCCAGTTCTCTGGCGATCGCATCGTCCGGGCTGTTACGCACAAATAACGTTACACACAACACAAACTCGACGAGTTAAGGATAAAAACATGGCGTTTAAATTAAAGACCTTTGCTGCAGCAGGCGCGCTGATCGGCTCTCTGGCACTGGTGGGTTGTGGTCAGGACGAAAAAGATCCAAACCACATTAAAGTGGGCGTTATCGTGGGTGCAGAACAGCAGGTTGCTGAAACCGCTCAGAAAGTGGCAAAAGAGAAGTATGGCCTTGATGTTGAGCTGGTGACCTTCAACGATTACGTTCTGCCGAACGAAGCGCTGAGCAAAGGCGATATTGACGCCAACGCCTTCCAGCACAAACCGTATCTGGATCAGCAGATCAAGGATCGCGGTTACAAACTGGTTGCTGTGGGTAACACCTTCGTTTACCCAATCGCGGGCTACTCCAAGAAGATTAAATCGCTGGACGAACTGCAGCCAGGCTCTCAGGTTGCTGTGCCAAACGACCCAACTAACCTGGGCCGTTCCCTGCTGCTGCTGCAGAAAGTGGGCCTGATTAAACTGAAAGACGGCGTTGGCCTGCTGCCGACCGTTCTCGACGTGACCGAGAACCCGAAAAATCTGAAAATTGTTGAGCTGGAAGCGCCACAGCTGCCACGCTCTCTGGACGATGCGCAGATCGCCCTGGCTGTTATCAACACTACCTACGCCAGCCAGATTGGCCTGACCCCGGCAAAAGACGGCATCTTTGTGGAAGACAAAGATTCCCCGTACGTTAACCTGATCGTGACCCGTGAAGACAACAAAGACGCGGAAAACGTGAAGAAATTCGTTCAGGCTTATCAGTCTGAAGAAGTTTACCAGGAAGCCAACAAAGTGTTTAACGGCGGCGCGGTTAAAGGCTGGTAATCTGACCTCAGTGTAATATCATCAAGACGGGCTTCTGCCCGTCTTGTCATTTGTGCAGTCAACTGATTCAATATCTGACGTTTTGATTATCCACTGAGGAATTATTATGCGTGCTTTACCGATCTGTCTTTTAGCACTGATGCTGAGCGGCTGTTCTATGCTAAGCAGATCTCCAGTTGAACCCGTTCAAAGCACTGCAACCCCGCCAAAAGCAGAGCCCGTTAAACCTAAAGCGCCTCGCCCTGCGCCGGTACGTATCATTACCAAAGCCGACGACCTCGTGGGCAAGCCTTTCCGTGAGCTCGGTGAGGTGAGCGGTGAATCCTGTCAGGCTACTAATCAGGACTCCCCACCCAACATTCCGACAGCCCGTAAACGTATGCAGATCAACGCGGCCAAAATGAAAGCTAACGCGGTACTGTTGCACAGCTGTGAAGTCACCAGCGGGACACCAGGCTGCTATCGTCAGGCGGTGTGTATTGGTTCGGCGCTGACCATTTCGGCGAAATGAGTGCCTTTCATTTCGAACAGATAGGCGTTATCCGCTCTCCTTACAAAGAGAAGTTTGCCGTGCCACGCCAGCCGGGTCTGGTCACCAGCGGCAGCGGTGAACTTCACTTGATTGCGCCCTATAATCAGGCCGATGCGGTGCGCGGGCTTGAGGCGTTCAGCCATTTATGGGTTGTTTTTGTGTTTCACCAGACGATGGACGGTGGCTGGCGTCCTACGGTGCGCCCTCCTCGTCTGGGCGGAAATGCCCGGATGGGGGTATTCGCGACTCGCTCAACCTTTCGTCCAAACCCGATCGGCATGTCGCTGGTTGAACTGAAAGGAATACGCTGTCAGAAAGATCAGGTGATACTGGAGTTAGGCAGCCTTGACCTGGTTGATGGCACCCCGGTTATCGACATTAAACCCTATCTGCCTTTTGCCGAAGCGTTGCCAGATGCCCGGGCCAGCTACGCCCAGCAAGCACCGCAGGCGGATATGCCTGTTCACTTTACGCCAGAACTGCTTACGCAAATTGGCCAACTGGAAAAGCGCTATCCCCGTTTGCGGGACTTTATCGTAGACGTTCTGGCGCAGGATCCGCGTCCAGCCTACCGTAAAGAAGAGGAAGCCGGGAAAACCTACGCCGTCTGGCTGCTGGATTTTAATGTCCGCTGGCGCGTGACAGAGACCGGTTTTGAAGTGTTTGCCCTGGAACCCAGGTAATTTTCTTCTCCTCTCTTTTGGCATCTTTGCCACACTGGTAAACTAAACCACTTTTTTGTGTCAGGCTGGCGTTTCAGCCTGTTCCAATCGTCGAAATGGAACCGTAACAACATGCGTACTAGCCAATATCTGCTCTCCACACTGAAGGAGACACCTGCCGACGCCGAAGTCATCAGCCACCAGCTGATGCTGCGCGCCGGGATGATCCGCAAGCTGGCCTCCGGGTTGTACACCTGGCTGCCGACCGGCGTGCGCGTCCTGAAAAAAGTCGAAAACATCGTGCGTGAAGAGATGAATAACGCCGGTGCTATCGAGGTGTCCATGCCCGTGGTTCAGCCCGCTGACCTGTGGCAGGAGAGCGGCCGTTGGGAGCAATATGGCCCTGAACTGCTGCGCTTCGTTGACCGTGGCGAGCGTCCGTTCGTCCTCGGCCCGACGCATGAAGAAGTGATCACCGATCTGATTCGCAATGAGCTGAGCTCTTACAAACAGCTGCCGCTGAACTTCTTCCAGATCCAGACCAAGTTCCGTGACGAAGTTCGCCCACGTTTCGGCGTTATGCGTTCTCGCGAATTCCTGATGAAAGATGCTTACTCTTTCCATACTTCTCAGGAATCTCTGCAAGAGACCTACGACAAAATGTACGAGGCTTACAGCAAAATCTTCTCCCGCATGGGTCTGGATTTCCGTGCTGTGCAGGCCGATACCGGCTCTATCGGTGGTAGCGCGTCCCATGAGTTCCAGGTTCTGGCGCAGAGCGGTGAAGACGATGTGATCTTCTCTGACTCCTCTGACTACGCGGCAAACATTGAATTTGCTGAAGCACTGGCACCAAAAGAACCACGCGGCGCGGCAACCCAGGAAATGACGCTGGTTGACACGCCAAATGCCAAAACCATTGCCGAGCTGGTTGAGCAGTTTGCGCTGCCGATCGAAAAAACCGTTAAAACGCTGCTGGTGAAATCCACTGAAGGCAGTGCATATCCGCTGGTTGCCCTGCTGGTACGTGGTGATCACGAGCTGAACGAAGTGAAAGCTGAGAAGCTGCCACAGGTTGCCAGCCCACTGACCTTCGCAACGGAAGCAGAAATCCGCGCCGTCGTAAACGCAGGCCCAGGCTCTCTGGGTCCGGTGAATATGACTGTGCCTGTTGTGATTGACCGCACGGTTGCGGCGATGAGCGACTTCGCTGCAGGCGCTAATATTGATGGTAAACACTACTTTGGCATCAACTGGGATCGCGATGTGGCAACGCCAGAAGTGGCGGATATCCGCAACGTTGTTGCAGGCGATCCAAGCCCGGATGGCCAGGGCACCCTGATGATTAAACGCGGCATCGAAGTGGGGCATATCTTCCAGCTGGGCGATAAATATTCCCGTGCGCTGAACGCTGCCGTTCAGGGTGAAGATGGCCGTAACCAGATCCTGACCATGGGTTGCTACGGTATCGGGGTCACGCGCGTGGTGGCTGCGGCGATTGAGCAGAACTACGACGAGCGTGGCATTGTCTGGCCGGATAACATCGCGCCGTTCCAGGTGGCGATCCTGCCAATGAACATGCACAAGTCTTACCGTGTGCAGGAGCTGGCTGAGAAACTGTACGCAGAGCTGCGCGCGCAGGGTATCGAAGTGCTGATGGACGACCGTAAAGAACGTCCGGGCGTGATGTTTGCTGATATGGAACTGATTGGTATTCCTCATACCATCGTTATCGGTGACCGTAACCTCGACAGCGACGAGATTGAATATAAATACCGTCGTAGCGGCGAAAAACAGATGATTAAGACCGGTGATATCCTTGATTACCTGGTAAAAGCCATCAAAGGTTAAATAAAAAAACCCCGCTCAGGCGGGGTTTTTTCATGGCGCAAAGCCAGCGTTATTTACTGTTACAGTCTTTGCCTGCCGCGAACTTCGCATCTTTATCTGCCACAAGGGTTTTCACCAACTCGCCGCTATCCGGGTTTGGCTCCAGCGTAAAGTGACCGTCGACCGTCAATAATACCGGCTTACTGTCATTTCCGCGTGCGACCGCATAATCCCGTTCCAGTTGGGCGTTGTTCGCCACGCTCACTTTCTTACCCGTTGCGCAGTCTGTAAAGATGGCCGCATCAGCCATATAGAAATACATGCCCCGCATCGGCATCGGCGTGGCCGGCAGCGCCGCTTTCACCGGAGCCAGCGTGTAGTTGAACTGGGATTCAATCGGGTTGCCTTCACGGTCGAGCATCTCCATCCCCTCGCCTTTGGCGCGGAAATACGTTTTCTCGCCGCTCGTATCGGTCAACACCAGCTTCTCGGCCGTGCGTGCCCATGTCCCGTAAGTCGCAAAAGAGGAGGGTTCTTTCGCGCCCTGATACCGCTGATTCATGACCCACGTACCGTCTTTTTGCAGGAACAGCGACGTCTCAATGCCTTCACAGTCGGCACAAGGCAGTACACCGCGCCAGCTCTGCTGCATTGGCTTTAACTCTTCATTCTGCGTGGGCTGCAGGACCTGCGTTTCCGAACGGTTGTTACATCCGAAAAGCGCAAAGAGCGTACTCACTGCCAACGCTGACCATAATGCTTTTTTCACAATGAATTCCTTATGAAATAGTGTTCCTTTTCGTCAATCCAAAGGGCGACGAACTTTACCGCGTAGTGCTTTCACTGTGGATTTCTGAGCCTTTGACGACAACCGACGCTCTTTCGATGCGCGGGTTGGTCGCGTTGCCCGACGGCTTTTTTGCACCGCAGTTAATTCTTTTATCACCGCCACCAGTCTGGCAATTGCCGCTTCCCGGTTTAACTCCTGGCTACGGTACTCCTGCGCCTTGATCACAATGACACCGTCACTGGTGATCAGATGATGGCTGGCAGCGAGCAGACTTTCCTTATAATACTCTGGCAGGCTTGAGGCCCGAATGTCAAAGCGCAAATGGATAGCGGTTGAAGCCTTGTTAACGTGCTGTCCCCCCGCCCCCTGCGCAAGGATGGCGGTGATCTCCAGCTCATTGTCCGGGATGCTGACGTTTCGGGACAACACGATCATGAAGCAGGCTGCCACGCCGTCAGATGAATTTCCAGATTATTCTGAGAGTCAGAAAGCCAGATTGCGCCGTCCTGGATCGTCGCCTGCAGAGTCATCGTCCGGCTGGCAAATTCGCTCAGCTGCGCCAGTTGTTCATCATCCAGATACCAGACCGTGAGGTTTTTAAACTGACCGCACTTGCTCTTGGTTTGCTGCCACCAGATTTCCGCAGCGCGTTGGTTGTACGCGAATAGCGCCACTTCCGCAGACTGGGTACACGCCTTTTTAAGGCGGCGCTCATCCGGCAGACCAAGTTCAATCCATAAATCGATACCCAGATGATCGTTACGCAGCCAGGCTTCCGGCTCGTCTTCTGCGCTTAAGCCACGGGTAAACTGCAGACGCTCGTCGGCATATTTAATCCACGCCAGCAGGCGCAGCATCATGCGCTCCTGGGTTTCAGAGGGGTGACGCGCCAGCGTCAGTGACGCATCCAGAAACTGGTTGCGGTCAAGGTCAGCCACATTGACCACCGCTTTATAAATTGTCGCTTTCAGCGCCATGGGAGAACTCCTTTCGAATCAGGCGCACATTGTAGCGAAAACAGCGGCAAAAGGCTGTTACGCCGTGATGAATACGGCGCCATCAAGGCTCTGATATTGCTTAAATGAGTATGGTATAGTCACCTTGCTAAACCGAGTTTATCTTCGTAGGCTTAATGATATCTCACAGTAAGTCAGTGCGCTGGCGGGAGGGGATGTGAATAATTATTGTGAGCTAATTCGCAAACGGTATGCGGAAATCGCCAGCGGAGATCTGGGATATGTCCCGGATGCGTTGGGCTGTGTATTGAAAGTGCTTAATGAAGTGGCCTCTGATGAGAGCCTTTCAGAATCGGTCAGGGAAAAAGCAGCGTATGCTGCGGCGAATTTACTGGTGAGCGATTATGTCGATAAATGATACTTATCAACCCATCAATTGTGATGACTATGACAACCTCGAACTCGCCTGCCAGCATCATTTAATACTGACGCTGGAGTTAAAAGATGGCGAAGTGTTGAAGGCGAAAGCCAGCGACCTGGTTTCACGTAAGAATGTGGAATATCTGATAGTGGAAGACGCCGGTGCGACGCGTGAGCTACGCCTGGACAAAATTGCCAGCTTCAGCCACCCGCAAATCGGCACCGTCGTGGTGAGCGAATCCTGATGACACTAACGGGCAGCCTGGCTGCCCGTTACGCTTTCCACTCCAGACTCACGCCCGATTCTGCCCAGCCCTCTTCTGTAATGAACACCCCTGCCGCCGCAATCAGCGTTTCACCGTAAAAAAGTAACGGCGTGGTATCGCGCAACCAGGGCGGCACATTGCACTCCTGCCAGATTTTTTTGAGCTTCCTTCCACCGTTACGTCCGACAATGTGCAGCATACCGCTGGCCTTAAAGCGCACGGTGACCGGTTCATCGGCTTTCGGTAAACGCACATGGCCTGGCGTCTCCAGAGACAAGCTTCCCATATCCAAGGGCAACAGCAGCGGTTTCGCAGGCGATGGCCAGCCGAGCACCACATCTGCAAGCGAGGGGGTCGATTTCACCCACCACAGCTGGCCTTTATAGCGCCTGACGTCAAAACCGTTCAGGTGCACGCACGGCGTTGCATCCTCCCGCGCCTGGGCGACTTCGTCCCAGATACGTCCCAGCATGGCACGCGATGGCATCGTGGCACGGTGAGAGGCCAGCCAACGGCGCAGCAGCGCGGCCCGACGAACCGGACTCATCGCCTCCAGCGGTGCGATCGCCAACGCCCCGTTTACCGAAATCAGTTCAGCCAGTTCTTCACTCAGCAGTTCATCCAGCAGGCTCTCCTGTTCGGCACACAGCAGGGCGCTTCGTGCTGTTGCGTCTGCAAAGTGCGGCCAGCGTGCGGTCAGTAACGGCAAAACACGCAGACGCAGGAAATTACGATCGTAGCCATCGTCCTGATTGCTCTCATCTTCAATCCAGCTCAGCTGATATTGCTGCGCCCAGGCTTCCAGCGATGCGCGCGACTCGCCAAGCAGCGGACGCAATAATTGCGTCCCGGCAAAATCAGAGCGTTCAGGCATGGCGGAGAGCCCCGCCGGGCCACTTCCCCGTTTTAACGCCAGCAAGAAGGTTTCGCACTGGTCGTCAAGGTGCTGTGCCGTGACCAGCGCTTCGCCGGGCTGTAATGCCGCGGTAAATGCGGCATAGCGCGCCTTGCGCGCGTGCGCTTCAATACCGAGCCCCTCATCTCTGAGCACTACCCGTTTAATCTCAAGCGGGATCGCCCAGGCCGAGCACACCGCTTCACAGTGCGCAACCCAGGCGTCGGCGTGAGGACTCAGCCCATGATGGATATGCATCGCCCGGAACTGAACGTCAGCCTGTTGATCGCGCCAGAGTTTGAGGCGATGGAGCAACACCGTGGAATCCAGGCCACCGCTAAATCCCACCAGCAGCTGGCGGTACGGTGAAACGGCTTGCGCAATAGCGGGTAGGGTCATAGAGAATTACACATAAAAAATGCCCGAACAGAGCGGGCATTATCACACAGGATGGCGCTTACTGCTGGTAAAGCTCCAGCGGAAGACCGTCCGGATCGTTGAAAAAAGTAAAACGCTTGTCGGTAAACGGATCGACACGAATCGCTTCGCACTTCACGCCATGTTCTTCAAGATGTTTTACCGTACGGTCAAGATCATCCACGCTAAAAGCCAGATGGCGCAGGCCGCAGGCTTCCGGACGGGACGGACGCGCAGGCGGGAAAGGAAAAGAGAACAGTTCAATGACATACTGCCCGTTTAACGCCAGATCGCCTTTCCAGGAGTCGCGCTCCACACGATAGGCCTCGCTTAACAGCGTAAAGCCCAGAATGTCGCAATAAAAGGCCTTACTTTTGGCGTAATCGGTGGCAATGATCGCAATATGATGAACCTGTTTTAAACCCAGCATAGCTTCTCCTTTTTATGATGCCTGAACGTTACAACCGAAAACCCGCACCTGGCAAGCAGCCACCTTTATTTTAGGACTCGCACCCAGTAAACCCCATTTTCATCACGTTTCGCACCGTGGATATCCGTCTCGAAGCCCGGGTAGTGACGCCCCACAGAACAGAGCATCAGCAGAAAATCGAGCACCGCACGGCTCTCTTCGGTGATCATCTCTCCCGGCATCAGCAGCGGTACGCCCGGCGGATAAGGCAGGATCATATTGGCCGAGACGCGTCCCACCAGATTTTCCAGCTCAACGGTTTCTACCTCCCCTTTCACCTGTCGCTGCCAGGCTTTGTGCGGCGTCAGTTTCATCTCAGGCAAGACGTCAAACGCCTGCAGCATCAGGCGCGGCAGATCGTGCTGGCGGATCAGTTTGTGGATCCCCTGGGCCAGATCCTGTATACGCATATTGCGATAAAAATCAGGATCCTCCGCATAGAGATCCGGCAGCATGTTCTTCACGCGCAGGTTCAGATCGTACGCACGCTTAAACTCCATCAGCCCACGTAGCAGACCCATCGCGCGGGTTTTATCAATCCCAATGCTGAACAGGAACAACAGGTTATACGGTCCGGTTTTCTCCACCACCACGCCGCGCTCATCAAGGAATTTCGCCACCAGCGCGGCCGGAATACCTTCGTCGCTCATGTTACCCTGTTCATCCATGCCCGGCGTCAGGATGGTCACTTTTACCGGGTCGAGGAACATGTGGTCGGCATCGGCATCACGGAAGCCATGCCACTCCTCACCCGGCGCGACTGGCCAGCACTCCGCCTCGTCAATCTCTTCCGGCTGCCAGATATCAAAGAACCAGCCCTCAGCCTCATCTTTTAACCGCTGAACCTCTTTGCGGAAATGCAGCGCGCGCTCCACAGAGCGATTGATAAGACGTTTACCCGGATTGCCGCGCAGCATCGCCGCAGCCGTTTCAATGGAGGCCACCAGCGGATAACTTGGTGAGGTGGTGGTGTGCATCATAAACGCTTCGTTAAACGTCTCTTCGTCGTACTCACCTTTGATATGAATAAGCGAGGCCTGGGAAAACGCAGCCAGCATTTTGTGCGTCGATTGCGTTTCGAAAAACACTTTGCCCGGCACGCGTTCGCCACTCATTCCACTTTTACCCGCGTAGATGGGGTGGAAATTGGTATAAGGCACCCACGCGGAATCAAAGTGGATCGAGGGGACATCCAGCGTCTGTTTGATCCAGTTGGTGTTATACAGCAATCCGTCATATGTGGAGTTGGTGATCACCGCGTGGATCGGCCAGCTTGCGCCGGGGATCGCCGCCACCTTATTTTCTATGGCTGAATGGGTGAATTCACGGCGCGGAATTCCCCCCAGGATCCCCAGCGCGTTACGCGTGGGTGACAGCCAGAGCGGCACGACATCGCTCATCATCAGCAGATGCGCCAGCGACTTATGGCAGTTACGGTCGATGAGTAACGTACTTCCGGCCGGGGCGGCATACATGCCGACGATTTTGTTTGACGTCGACGTACCGTTGGTCACCATATAGCTCTGCTCGGCCCCAAAGGTGCGGGCAATGTACTCTTCGGCTTCCAGATGTGGACCGGTGTGATCCAGCAATGAGCCAAGCTCGGTAACCGAAATCGACACATCCGCTTTCAGGGTGTTGCCGCCGAAGAAATCATAGAACAGACAGCCAACCGGGCTTTTTTGATAAGCCGTCCCCGCCATATGACCAGGCGTGCAAAAGGTGTACTTTCCTTCCTTCACATAGGTAAACAGCGCCCGGGTAAACGGCGGCGTGATGTTATCCAGATACTCGCCGGTATATTGCTGAATGCGGGCCGCAATATCTTCGGCCACGCCGAGTGAGTATTCGAAAAACCACAGCGCCATCCGCATATCCTGGGCACTGACGTCCATGGTCGAGTGGGTATTGATAAACGCATACAGCGGGAGATATTCATTCAGCTTGTTGATATCGCTGCACAGCTCCAGGTCGTACTCATCCCAGTCGAAGATCACGCCACAGATCCGCGGGTTGTGCTCAATGAACTTCAGCAGGTCAGCGCTGTTGTGCGGCCAGATCAGCTGATAGCCACGTGACTGCAGGGCCTGCTCCAGCTCCTTGATGGGCTCATCTTTATAAAAGACGCCGTGTGGCCCCATAATGGCAATAATATTCACGGGCTTCCTCCTTAAAAAACATTAGCTAAGCATAGCCAGGGTAAACCGCAGGTATAAAAAAAGCCGCAACAATGTGCGGCTTTTCAGATAATTGTGAAGCTTACGCGTAACCGTAGGTCATCAGACGCTGGTAACGACGATTGAGCAGGTCTTCTTTGCTCAGCACATCCAGGTCCGCCAGATCGGCCAGCAGTTGCGCTTTCAGGGAAGCGGCCATCACTTCCGGCTTACGATGCGCACCACCCAGAGGCTCAGGGATGACGGTATCGATCAGCTTCAGCTCTTTCAGGCGTGGGGCAATGATGCCCATCGCTTCTGCAGCCAGCGGCGCTTTATCGGCGCTCTTCCACAGGATAGAGGCACACCCTTCCGGAGAGATAACGGAATAGGTGCTGTACTGCAGCATATTCACTTTATCGCCCACGCCAATCGCCAGCGCACCACCGGAACCACCTTCACCGATGACGGTACAGATGACAGGCACCTTCAGGCGAGACATCTCACGCAGGTTACGTGCGATGGCTTCAGACTGACCGCGCTCTTCCGCGCCCACGCCTGGGTAAGCACCCGGGGTGTCGATAAAGGTGATGATGGGCATATTGAAACGCTCAGCCATCTCCATCAGACGCAGAGCTTTACGGTAGCCTTCTGGTGCCGGCATACCAAAGTTACGACGGATCTTCTCTTTGGTTTCACGGCCTTTCTGATGGCCAATGATCATCACCGGACGTCCATCCAGACGAGCGATACCACCGACGATAGCTTTATCGTCAGCGTAAGCGCGGTCGCCTGCCAGTTCGTCAAATTCGTCAAACGCCAGGCGGACATAATCCAGGGTGTACGGACGCTGTGGGTGACGCGCCAACTGGGCGATCTGCCATGCGCCGAGATCGGCAAAGATTTTGCGCGTCAGTTCTACGCTTTTTTCGCGCAGACGATGCACTTCTTCGTCGATGTTAATATCCAGTTTTTCATCCTGACGGCTTACCGCTGTCAGAGAATCGATTTTCGCTTCCAGCTCAGCAATCGGCTGTTCGAAATCAAGGAAATTCAGACTCATAGTATTCCTGTATTAGTCAAACTCCAGTTCCACCTGCTCCGAACCAATGAGGCCACGGAGATCGTTCAGTAAACGATCGCTCGGAGAGACACGCCACGTTGCACCAAAGCGCAACCGCGCACGTGCATCCGCCCTCTGATAGTAGAGATGTACTGGAATTGTCCCCGAGCGGTGGGGTTCCAGAGACTGACGGAGTCGGTTTAAAAGCTGGTCATCAATTTGCCTGTCCGTCAGCGAGATAGCAAGCCCGCGAGCATATTTTTCCCGGGCTTCGTCAATGTCCATCACTTCGCGGGCAGTCATTTTAAGCCCCCCGCTGAAGTCATCAAAGCTGACCTGTCCGCTGACGATAAGTATGCGGTCTTTTTCCAGCAATTGCTGGTATTTATCCAGCGCGTCGGTGAATAACATCACCTCCAGACGCCCGGAACGGTCATCCAGGGTACAGATGCCGATACGATTGCCGCGCTTGGTGACCATAACCCTTGCAGCAATCACGAGCCCCGCAGCCGTGGTGATTTTACCACGTTCTGTCGGATGCATGTCTTTCAGCCTGTAGCCTCCGACATAGCGCTCAATTTCTTTGATGTACTGATTGATCGGGTGCCCCGTCAGGTACAAGCCTAACGTTTCACGCTCACCATCCAGCACCACCTGTTCTGGCCACGGCAGACAGCTGGCGTAAGACTGCTCGATCTGCTCTGGCTCTTCCGCCAGCACGCCGAACATGTCCGCCTGGCCAATGGCTTCCGCTTTTGCATGCTGATCCGCGGCTTTCAGCGCGTCGCCAAGCGAGTTCATCAGCGCGGCGCGGTGCGGCCCCAGCCTGTCGAACGCACCGGACATAATCAGTTTTTCCAGCACGCGGCGGTTCAGTTTTTTGGTATCGGTGCGGGCGCACAGATCAAACAGCTCGCGGAAATAACCACCGTTATTACGCGCTTCGATGATTGCCTCGATCGGCCCTTCACCTACGCCTTTGATCGCGCCGATCCCGTACACGATCTCTCCGTCGTCGTTAACGTGGAAATGGTAAAGACCCGAGTTAATGTCCGGCGGCAGGATCTTCAGTCCCATGCGCCAGCACTCATCCACCAGGCCAACCACCTTCTCGGTGTTATCCATATCGGCGGTCATTACCGCCGCCATAAATTCAGCGGGATAGTGCGCCTTCAGCCACAGGGTTTGATACGACACCAAAGCATAGGCGGCAGAGTGCGATTTGTTAAATCCGTACCCGGCGAATTTCTCCACCAGGTCGAAGATTTTCATTGCCAGCTCGCCGTCAATGCCGTTTTTCTTCGCGCCGTCTTCAAAAATAGAGCGCTGCTTGGCCATCTCCTCCGGCTTTTTCTTACCCATTGCACGACGCAGCATATCCGCGCCGCCGAGGGTATAGCCGGAGAGCACCTGAGCAATCTGCATGACCTGTTCCTGATACAGGATGATGCCGTAGGTTGGCTCCAGTACCGGCTTCAGGCTTTCATGCTGCCACTGAACGTCCGGGTAGGAAATCTCTTCCCGACCATGCTTACGGTCGATAAAGTTATCTACCATCCCCGACTGCAGCGGTCCCGGACGGAACAGCGCCACCAGTGCGATCATATCTTCGAAGCAGTCAGGCTGCAGACGTTTAATCAGATCTTTCATGCCGCGGGATTCAAGCTGGAAGACCGCGGTGGTCTCCGAGCGCTGCAGCATGTCGAAACTTTTCTTGTCATCCAGCGGGATGGCCGCGATATCCAGCGGCGGCTCGCCGTTCTTCTCGCGGCGGGCGTTGATCATCTCCAGCGCCCAGTTGATGATGGTAAGCGTACGCAGACCGAGGAAGTCGAACTTCACCAGCCCGGCGTATTCAACGTCGTTCTTATCAAACTGGGTAACCGGGTGCTGCCCCGCTTCGTCACAATAGAGCGGCGCAAAGTCGGTAATTTTGGTCGGGGCGATAACCACACCACCCGCGTGTTTACCGGCGTTACGCGTGACGCCTTCCAGCTTACGCGCCATGTCGATCAGCGCTTTGACTTCTTCGTCAGCTTCGTAGATTTCCGGCAGCTGCGGCTCGGCTTCAAACGCTTTTGCCAGCGTCATCCCCGGATCGGGCGGCACCAGCTTAGAGATGCGATCGACGAAGCCGTACGGATGCCCCAGCACGCGGCCCACGTCGCGGATAACCGCTTTCGCCGCCATCGTACCGAAGGTAATGATCTGCGAAACCGCGTCACGGCCATACATATCCGCCACGTGCTCAATAACCTGGTCACGTTTTTCCATACAGAAGTCGACGTCGAAGTCGGGCATGGAGACACGTTCCGGGTTAAGGAAACGTTCGAATAGCAGGTCAAATTCCAGCGGATCGAGGTCAGTGATCTTAAGCGCATAGGCCACCAGTGACCCGGCACCGGAACCACGTCCTGGACCAACCGGCACGCCGTTATCCTTCGACCACTGGATAAACTCCATTACGATCAGGAAGTAGCCCGGGAAGCCCATCTGGTTGATAACCTGAAGTTCGATATCCAGGCGCTCGTCATACTCCGGACGGCGTTTTTTACGCTCTTCTTCATCCGGGAAAAGGAATTCAAGACGTTCTTCCAGACCTTCTTTGGATTTCATGACCAGGAAGTCTTCCGTGGTCATTTCCCCGGTCGGGAACTGCGGCAGGAAATACTCACCCAAACGCACGGTAACGTTACAGCGCTTGGCGATTTCAACGCTGTTTTCCAGCGCTTCCGGGATGTCAGAGAAGAGTTCACACATCTCCTCTTCGCTGCGCATGTACTGCTGAGCAGAATAATTACGCGGGCGCTTCGGATCGTCGAGGGTGAAGCCATCATGGATCGCCACGCGAATCTCGTGAGCGTCGAAATCCCCGGCCTCAAGGAAGCGTACATCGTTGGTTGCCACCACGGGCAGCCCGCGCGCTTCCGCAAGCGCCACAGCGGCATGGAGATAACTCTCTTCATCCGGGCGACCGGTGCGGATCAGCTCCAGATAATAACGATCCGGGAAGTACTCTTCATAGAATGATACGCACTGATCCACCAGCGCACTATTGCCGCGCAGCAGGCATTTGCCCACATCACCCATGCGGCCGCCGGAGATCAGCAATAACCCTTCGTTCAGCTCCGCCAGCCAGTCCCGGTCAATCCATGGCCCCAGGGCGCCGTAGCCTCGCTGGTAGGCTTTGGAGATAAGCAGGGTGAGATTCTGATAACCCGTGTTGTTCATCGCTAACACGGAAATTTGCGTCATTTCGTCGCCGAGCAGTTCGCTCTGCACATGAAAATCAGCTCCGACGATGGGTTTCATCCCCGCGCCATGCGCCGTTCCGTAGAACTTCACCAAACCACACAGGTTGGTAAAATCGGTGATCGCCAGCGCAGGCATACCCAGTGAGGCCGCCTTTTTTACCAGCGGCCCGGTTTTCGCCAGCCCATCGATCATGGAGTAGTCGCTATGCACCCGCAGGTGTACGAAACGTGGTTCAGCCATCTTCAGATTCCGCGTTACTTAATTGCTTGCGTATTGATTCAGGACACCAGTCCCAGCGCGCGTTTCACCGGGCCAAAACTGCGCCGGTGGTGCTCGGTTGCGCCATGTTCAGCCAGCTTTTCCAGGTGGAAGGCTGTAGGATACCCTTTATGCTGAGCGAAGCCATACTGAGGGTAAGTGAGATCCAGCGCGGCCATTTCAGCATCGCGAGTCACTTTGGCAATAATAGAAGCCGCACTGATTTCCGCGACCCGGCTATCCCCTTTTACTACCGCCATGGAAGGCACAGGTAATGCAGGGCAACGGTTGCCGTCAATAAGAACATACTCCGGGGCAATTTTCAGCCCCGCCACCGCACGCTGCATCGCCAGCATTGTGGCATGCAGGATGTTCAGCTCGTCAATTTCATGCGGCTCAGCACGCCCAAGGCTCCAGGCTAATGCTTTTTCCTGAATCTCATCAAATAACGCCAGTCGGCGCTTTTCTGAAAGCTTTTTGGAGTCATTCAACCCGATAATCGGACGGGCCGGATCGAGGATCACCGCCGCGGTCACAACAGCGCCCACTAACGGGCCACGGCCCACTTCGTCCACACCCGCAACAAGGTGGGTGTGAGGATAAATAAATTCCATCATCTTGCTAACTCCAGCACCGCATCAGCCGCTTGCTCATCGGCATTACAGCGGATCTGCTGATGCAGTTCGCGGAACGTATCATGCATCTGGTGGCTGGTCTTGCCGTTGGCAAGCAGCGGTAGCAGCGCATCGGCCAGCGCCTGAGGCTGACATTCGTCCTGCAGAAGCTCTTTCACCAGTTCACGCCCGGCGAGCAGGTTTGGCAGCGAAACGTACTCCGTCTTCACCAGGCGTTTGGCCAGCCAGAAGGTGAACGGTTTCATGCGATAGCCTACCACCATCGGACATTTCGCCAGCATGCACTCCAGGGCTGCCGTACCGGAGGCCAGCAGCGCGGCGTCGCTCGCAACCATCGCCTCACGGCCTTTTCCATCCAGCAGATGGATGTGAAGATCCGGTGCAACCTCGGCTTTGATACGCTCAAACTGCTCCCGGCGCTTGGCGTTCACCAGCGGCACAACCACTTCGAGATCGGGATAGGTATCGCGCATAATTTGCGCGGTTTTCAGGAAGTCCGCGCTAAGCATCTCTACTTCTGCGCCACGGCTACCCGGCAGAAGAGCCAGACAGTGCGCATCGTGAGGGATCCCCAGCACGTCACGCGCTGCGTTTTTATCCGGATCCAGCGGCATCGCATCCGCCATGGTATGCCCGATAAAACGGCACGGAACGTTAAATTTGTCGTAAAACGCTTTTTCGAAAGGCAGGAAAGCCAGCACCAGATTGGTTGACCGTCCGATTTTGAAAACGCGTTTCTGTCGCCACGCCCAGACGGACGGACTGACGTAGTGAATTGTTTTAATGCCCTGCTTTTTCAGATTCCCTTCGAGGGTAATGTTGAAGTCAGGCGCATCGATACCGACAAAGACATCGGGTTTGAGCTCGGTGAAGCGGCGGGTAAGATCGGCGCGGATATGCAGCAGACGACGCAGTCGCCCCAGCACCTCAACAATGCCCATCACGGCCAGCTCTTCCATTTCGTACCAGGCTTCGCAGCCTTCAGCCTGCATTAGCGGGCCTGCAACGCCAACAAAGCGAGCATCAGGTACGCGAGCCTTAAGCGCGCGGATAAGACCGGCACCAAGAATATCGCCGGAGGTTTCTCCGGCGACCAGGGCTATCGTAAGCGGACGACTGTCGACCATTAACGAATCAGACCCCTTGTGGAACGGTCAAAGAATTCCATGAACGCGTTCACTTCAGGGTGCTTTTCCGCCAGTTCGGCAATTTCCGGCTTCGCCTCTTCCAGCGTTTTGCCGCTACGGTACAGTAACTTATACGCGTTGCGGATAGCCGTAATCGCTTCGCGACTAAAGCCACGACGCTTGAGGCCTTCGATGTTCACGCCGAATGGCGTGGCATGGTTGCCCTGCGCAATTACATACGGTGGGACGTCCTGCGCCACACCGGAGCATCCGCCGACCATCACATGTGCACCAATGATGCAGAACTGATGGACTGCGGTCATACCGCCAATAATTGCGAAATCATCAACCGATACGTGTCCTGCCAGCGTTGCGTTGTTGGCAAGAATACAGCGGTCACCTACGGTACAGTCGTGCGCGATGTGCGCATTAACCATAAACAGGTTATCGCTGCCCACCTTCGTCAACCCACCACCCTGTACTGTTCCACGATGAATCGTGACGCTTTCGCGGATACGGTTACGATCGCCAATTTCCAGACGGGTCGACTCACCAGCATATTTTAAATCCTGGTTAACTTCGCCGATGGAGGCGAACTGATAGATCTCATTGTTGTTGCCAATGGTCGTATGACCATTCACGACAACGTGAGATTTCAGTACTGTACCCTCACCAATTTCGACATGGGGACCAACAATACAGAACGGGCCAATGTGGACATTAGCACCAATAATGGCGCCGGTTTCCACAATAGCGGTAGGATGAATAAAGGCAGATTTATCAATCACGTATCAGGACTCCCGGCTACGAGCACACATCATCGTCGCTTCGCAAACAACTTTGCCGTCAACCAGCGCTACGCCTTTAAAGCGAGTCAGGCCACGACGCGTTTTTTCAAAAGTGACTTCCATGATCATCTGATCACCAGGCACAACAGGGCGCTTGAAGCGCGCTTCATCGATACCCGCGAAGTAGTACAGTTCACCCGGCTCCAGTTTGCCTACGCTTTTAAACGCAAGGATACCGGTAGCTTGTGCCATCGCTTCCAGGATCAACACACCCGGGAAGATGGGTTTACCAGGGAAGTGCCCCTGGAAGAATGGCTCGTTAACGGAGACATTTTTCACTGCGCGCAGAAAACGACCTTCTTCAAAATCCAGCACACGGTCTACCAGCAAAAACGGGTAGCGGTGCGGCAGAAGTTCTAAAATCTCTTCAATATGCAGAGTATGAGTGTCGGTAGTCAAAATACTCTTCCTGTCAAAATGTACTGATTAGCAATAATAACACGGCCTGCCGGTTTAAAAGAAAGCCGACAGGCCGGGAAATTAAGCGTTAAAAAGATGAACGCTTAGTCTTGTTGATCGATCTTACGCTCAAGGGACTTGAGTCGCTTGCTCATATCATCAATATTCATCACCAGAGCTGCTGTTTTACGCCATACCTTGTTAGGTTGCAGCGGGATGCCTGAGGAATAGACGCCTGGCTCAGTGATAGGACGCATTACCATGCCCATTCCCGTCACGGTGACCTTGTCGCATATTTCCATATGACCATTGATCACGCTGGCACCGCCAATCATGCAGTAACGGCCAATTTTCAGGCTGCCTGCCATGATGACGCCACCTGCAACCGCGGTATTGTCGCCAATCACAACGTTATGCGCAATCTGGCACTGATTATCGATAATAACACCGTTGCCGATAATGGTGTCGTCAAGCGCACCACGGTCAATGGTGGTACAGGCTCCGATCTCAACGCGATCGCCAATGATAACGCGACCAAGTTGCGGGATCTTAACCCAATTACCACGATCGTTAGCGTAGCCAAAACCGTCAGAACCAATCACTGTGCTGGACTGAACGAGGCAATTTTCGCCGATTTCAACTTCGTGGTAGACGGACACATTGGCCCACAAACGGGTCCCGGCGCCGATTTTTGTGTTTTTCCCAACGAAGCAGCCCGGGCCGATGACGACGTTATCGCCCAGAACGACGCCAGACTCGATCACGGCATTTGCGCCGACTGCTACGTTGTTACCCAGCTGAGCCGTCGGATCGATTGCTGCACTGGCAGCAATGTTTTGCGCCGGCTGCGGCGTGGTATCAAGAATTTGTGCCATGCGAGCATACGTCAGGTAGGGATTTTTCACTACCAGTGCCGCACCAGTGGCAAACGGAAGATCGTCCTGCGTCAGAACAACAGCCGACGCCTGGCATTGAGCCAGATGTTCACGGTACTTAGGGCTTACCATGAAGGTAATATTGCCAGCTTTAGCAGATTGCATGGACGCAACAGCGGTGATGACGATATCGCCATCACCGTGTAATTCTGCATCCAACTGCTGAGCTAAATCAGCCAGTCGAATTGAAGGCATTACTTATTTAACCTGTTTCAGAACATCAGCGGTGATGTCTTTAACATCGCTGCTGTTGAAAGCAACGGCGTTCGCATCAACAACCAGATCGATGTTCTGATCGGCAGCAACTGCTTTAACAGCAGTCTGAATGCGAGTCACCAGCTTGCCACGCTCTTCGTTAGAACGACGCTGACGATCCTGCTCGAAAGCCTGCGCTTTCTGGGAGAACGTCTGGCGCTGAGCCATTACGTCTTTTTCCAGTTTGCTGCGCTCGCTTGATTTCATGGTAGAACCATCACGCTGCAGACGCTGCATTTTGGACTGAAGATCGTTTTCCATACCCTGCAGTTCGCTTGCACGGCCTTTGAATTCGTTTTCCAGAGTCGCAGAAACGCCAGTTTTCTGTGCAACCTGCTGGAACAAATTACCCATGTTGACGATTGCAATTTTGTCTGCTGCCTGAGCAGAAGTTGCCATCGCTAAACCGAGACCTGCAGCTAATAACCACTTTTTCACAATTAACTCCTTACCATCCCATTGGCACCAGAAGGTACCGTTCTTTGCGTGGCAAGGCGATCGTTTTACCGATCGCCGGTTGTCAGCGCTACACTGCCAACGCATTCCTTTGCAGCGGAGAATTACCAGGTTTTACCAATGTTAAACTGGAATTGCTCCGACTTATCTCCATCATATTTCTTAAACGGCTGGGCGTAAGAGAAGACCAACGGCCCCAGCGGTGACATCCATTGTAATGCGATACCTGCAGACATGCGAATATTGCCCGGATCGCTGTAGTCTGGAACACCTGCCGCACGCATCTGGGCAGTGTTCTCCCAGTTGGTATCCCACACGGTACCGGCATCCCAGAAGAAGGACGTACGGACTGAGTTCGCGTATTTATCACTGATGAATGGCGTTGGCGTGATGAACTCAAGGCTCGCCACGGCCATGGCGTTACCGCCTACCGCATCATCAGAGCTACAAACCTGTTTTGGATCCCGGCTTGCGCAGTTATCTTCGTCATTACCGCCGTAATAAACCGCTTTCGGACCAATGTTATTGGACTGGAAGCCACGAACGGTACTGGAACCACCGGCGTAGAAGTTCTCATAGAACGGCATCTCTTTGCCGCCTAAACCATCGCCATAGCCCCAACGGGTACGACCCAGAACCACCCACTTATGATCGTCATCGATCGGGAAGTACGAGGCAGTATCGAGCGTTAACTTGTAGAACTCGTTATCAGAACCAGGAATAGTCACTTTACCATTCAGGTTGACACGAGAACCTTCCGTTGGGAAGTAACCACGGTCAAGGCGGTTATACGTCCAGCCGTAGTTGAAGGTGAAGTCATCCGCCGCAAAACCGTTGTTATCGCTGGAGGTGCTCGCCGACTGGCCGATAGAGTCGAGATAACGCCACATTGCCACCTGCGGTTGCATATTGGACAGGTCGTTATGCACGTAACCCAAGCCCGCACGCAGGGTGTTGTATTCGTTAACCGGGAATCCAAGCGTACCGTCTACACCGTAGCTCTTGTTGGTGTACGAGGACAGATCCGCGTCGTCTGCTTTAAAGTCGTTATAGAAGATACGACCACCCAGGCTCACACCGTCGACGGTGAAGTATGGGTTAGTGACAGAGAACTCAGAGTAGGTCTGGTAGTCGTTTTTGGTACCGTTGATACCCACCGAGTAACCCGTACCCAGCCAGTTATCCTGCTGAACGCCAACCTGGAAGCTCACGCCGCTTTCAGTACCGTAGCCCACACCGAAGTTAAAGCTACCGGTATTACGCTCTTTCACTTTGTACACGACATCAACCTGGTCCGGGCTGCCCGGCACACGCTGGGTATCGGTATCAACCGTTTCAAAATAGCCCAGACGGTTCAGACGCTCTTTACCCTGGTCAACGAGGTCGCTACCCAACCATGCCCCTTCCATCTGGCGCATTTCGCGACGCAGAACGGAATCTTTGGAGGTGTCGTTACCTTCGAAGCGGATCTTACGCACGTAGAAACGGTTGCCCGCATCAACGTTGACGTGAAGCTTAACGGTTTTATCCGCGTCGTTGATTTCCGGCTGAGTTTGCACACGCGGATAGGCATAACCATAACGGCCGAGCAGCTTTTTAATGCCGTCTTCCATTTTGGTTACTTTAGAACCGCTGTACAGATCGCCTGGCTGAATTTTGGTCAGCGATTCGATCTCGGCAGAATGCCCCGCCAGGTTGCCACTTACTTCAACACCCGAAAGCTTGTACTGATCGCCTTCTGTGATGTTAATCGTAATGTAGATCCCTTTCTTGTCCGGGGTCAGACTCACCTGAGTCGAGTCGATGTTGAAACGGGCATAACCGCGATCCAGATAGTAGCTGCGCAGGGTTTCGAGGTCGCCCGCCAGTTTCTGTTTCTGGTATTTGCGATCGCCCACCACGTTCCACCACGGCACTTCGTCACGCAGCTGGAAGGTGGAGATCAGTTCGTCGGTAGTAAACGCGTGGTTCCCGACGATGTTGATCTGTTGGATCTTCGCCGAGACGCCTTCCTGGAAGACCAGCTTCAGGTCAACACGGTTACGCGGCAGCGGAGTCACCACCGCTTTCACGCTGGCGCTGTACTTACCGACGCTGTAATAGAAGTCTTCCAGACCTTTTTCAATGTCTGAAAGGGTGGTGCGGTCCAGAGATTCCCCCACACGAACACCGGATGCTTCAAGGTTTTGCTTGAGCATGTCATCTTTCACCGACTTGTTACCGGAGAAAGTGATACTGGCGATCGTTGGACGTTCTTTTACCTGAACCAGCAGCGTATCACCATCGCGCAGGACGCGGACATCCTCAAAGTTGCCTGTGGCAAACAGAGCACGGATGGTGTTACTGATGTCATCATCATTAACCGTATCGCCGGGGCGCACAGGCATACTGAGGAGGGCCGCACCAACGGCGACACGCTGAAGGCCTTCGAAATGAATGTCTTTCACTACGAACCCGTCAGCACCGTATACGGTGGCGCTGCTAAACAGCAGCGACGCTATGAGCAACTTTTTCATCGCCATCGTTATTATGCGTTCTTCCTAACTAACTCTCTTACAACCGAGAGAAATCATTGAAAAGTGCAAGCCCCATTAACAGCACCAGCAAAATCGAGCCAATGCGATAACTAAAGTCTTGAACTCGCTCGGATACCGGCCCGCCTTTTAGCTTTTCAATCGCTAAAAACAGCAGATGACCCCCGTCTAAAACGGGAAGCGGGAACAGGTTGATGATCCCAAGGTTCACGCTAATGAGTGCGAGAAACATGAGATAGTAAATCACCCCGAACTCCGCTGACATCCCAGCCCCCTGAGCTATCGAAATTGGCCCACTGAGGTTGTTCAGTTTCACATCACCGGTTATCAATTTCCCCAACATGTTTACCGTCAGCTTCATCAGTTGCCATGTTTTATCCGTGGCTTCAAGGATGGCGCTAAACGGCCCATACTGGCGTATTGTCTTGTACTCATCAGGCAGCGGGATCACTTTAGGCACAACGCCTGCAAACCCTTCTGCCTTTTTGCCGACCGATTTGCTATCCGGGATCAGCGTCAGCGAGAGTGGACTACCCTGCCTTTCAACTTCCAGCGCGAGCGACGTACCCGGATTATCGCGCACCAGAGTAACAAAGGTCATCCACTGTGTTAATGGCTGACCATCGACTTTAACGATCCTGTCGCCAGCTTGCAAACCCGCTTTGCTCGCCGCCGAATTTGCCTGAACTTCGGCTAATATCGGTTCGATCTGCGCACCACGTGGGCGAATCCCCAGCGCAGAGACGGGATCTTCTTTGTCTGGCTCGAAACTCCAGTGACGCAAATCCAGCACTTTATTCTGTCGCTGGTCAGAACCAAACGGCGACACGCTGACCGTGGTCTGCTCATCACCGATTTTGGCTACCAGTTGCAGTCGCACGGCATCCCAATCAGGGGTTTCGATACCATCAATCGCTTTAAGTCCCATCCCCGGCGTAATTTGCGCACTCGCCGCGATGGAATTGGGGGCGATTTCACCGACAACCGGACGCACGCCCGGAACGCCGATGATAAACACCAGCCAGTAAGCGAAGATAGCAAAGATGAAATTGGCTACCGGTCCGGCAGCAATGATGGCGGCACGTTGTCCAACGGTTTTGTTGTTAAACGCGCTGTGTCGAAGCTCAGGGGCCACAGGCTCAACACGTTCGTCGAGCATTTTGACGTAGCCACCGAGCGGGATAAGGGCGATGACAAATTCCGTGCCGTGACGGTCATTACGCGTCCAGAGTGATTTGCCAAAACCGATGGAGAACCGCTCTACGCGCACACCGCAACGGCGAGCAACCCAGAAATGGCCAAATTCATGCACGGTAATCAGTACACCCAGTGCAACAATGAACGCCGCCAGATTCCAGAGAATGCTCAGCATAAAACCTTCCGTTAAATCGTCCCGAATACCAGTAAAAGCAGACAAGCAAACACGGGAACAGCCGCTGTCAGGCTGTCAATGCGATCCAGTATCCCGCCATGCCCTGGAATCAGGTGTCCGCTGTCCTTAATCCCTGCTTCTCGCTTGAACATACTTTCGGTTAAATCACCGAGTACCGAGGCCAGCGCGGCAAAAATCGAACACACCAGCAGTATTGACGGTGCAATGTCCAGATTCGCCCAGACGCCATAGCCCCAGGAGATAATCGCTGCCGTAAACAGGCCGCCGATGAATCCTTGCCAGGTTTTACCGGGCGACACCTTCGGAGCCAGTTTATGTTTGCCGAACAGTTTACCAAACATATAGGCCCCAGAGTCAGCCCCCCAGACCAGAATCATCACATAAAGCAGCCAAATCGCACCGCTGTAGTGGTTTTCGTCGTAGTGCCAGGCGCGCAGAGCCACCATGCCCCAGAAAAAAGGCACGATGGTAAGAAGACCAAATATAAGGCGCAGCACTTTTGAATTGCGCCACAACGCCGCGGAGCCTGGATAAAAAAGCACCAAAACAAGGGCGGCGATCCACCAGGCCAACGATACCCACAGGGACCCGGCAACCAGTGGTTGGTGAATATCATGGTGATATTCCGGCAAGGTAAACAGCATCAGGGCCAGGATCAAGCCACAGAGTACCGCCAGCCATACCCGCTGACTGCGCGACGTAAAGCCGCTAAACTGTCCCCATTCCCACGCGGCCAGCATACACACCACCAGCGTGACAATAGCAAATCCCACCGGGGGCAGTAAAAACAGCGCCGCAATGACAATGGGTATTAATACAAAAGCGGAAATCAGGCGATACTTCAGCAAAAGCTACCCCCATCAGGCTTTGTCGCCACCAGGCTCGGTGCCGCCGAAACGACGCTCTCGATTGGCAAAGGCATGCAGCGCACCTTCAAAGTCTTGTTCATCAAAATCGGGCCAAAGCACATCCGTAAAGTAAAGTTCGGCATAGGCAATTTGCCACAGCAAAAAGTTACTTATGCGATGTTCTCCCCCTGTCCTAATTACCAAATCCACAGGTGCCAGTTCATTCATGCAGATTTGCTTGCTCAGCGCGTCTTCATCAATTTGGTCGGGTCTCAATAACCCTTCCTGAACCTGTTCAGCCAGGTGCCGAACCCCCTGGATAATATCCCAGCGTCCACCGTAATTCGCCGCGATATTCAGCGTCAGACCCGTGTTATTTTCAGTCAGCGCTTCTGCTTTACGAATCCGTTCCTGCAAACGTGAGTTAAAACGACTGGTTTCGCCAATGACACGCAGGCGCACATTGTGGCGGTGCAGGCTTTTTACTTCGCTGTCGAGCGCCCACACAAACAGTTCCATCAACGCAGTCACTTCCTGCGCAGGTCGATTCCAGTTTTCACTGCTAAAAGCATAGAGCGTTAACGCATCAATGCCGTTATTGGCGGCAAAAGAGACGGCGCGGCGAACAGATTTCGCCCCAGCTTTATGCCCAAAGGCTCGTATCTTCCCTTGTCTTTTCGCCCAGCGGCCATTGCCATCCATGATGATTGCTACATGACGGCAGCCATGAGCTGGCAAGTTTTCGCTTATTGGTTGATTCGCAGACAACATAACGCGTTTTTAGTCCCTGAAAAGGATTTAACGGTACTCAGGAATACTGAAGCCTATACGTAAAAAAGCCGTGTCAAACCACGGCTTACCTGACCACTTAAAGTCAAATACCTGCGATCAGGTGGCGCAGACTATATCACCGAAGCCCAACGCTAACAAATAGCACGACGACTAGTGCTTGCTTTATCACCAGCTTGCGAGACGTGTCACCTGTTTGCGCGCAATAATACGAGCCTGCTCATCCACCGCCAGCACCTCTTCCACGCTTTGTGGTTCGCGCAGATCCATCAACTCCAGTACCGACAAATTCAGCATAGCGATATCGGTGAAACGGATCTGCTGATTCAGAAATGCTTCAACGGTAATTTCATTGGCTGCATTGAGTGCCGTCGTCGCCGCCTGCCCCTGGTCAAAGGCATTCATTGCAAGCTTAAGACACGGATAACGATCGTAGTCAGGTTCACTGAACGTCAGAGAACTCAGCTTGCAAAAATCGAGTGGCTTTACGCCAGATTTCACGCGTTCAGGCCATGCCATTGCATGTGCAATTGGCGTACGCATATCCGGCTCTCCCAGCTGTGCCAGCACGCTGCCGTCCTGATAGCGCACCATCGAGTGAATCACCGATTGCGGGTGGATCAGCACTTCCATCTGTTTCGCCGACGCGTTAAACAACCAGCGAGCTTCAATGTATTCCAGACCTTTGTTCATCATAGTGGCAGAGTCAACGGAGATCTTACGCCCCATTGACCAGTTCGGATGACGGCACGCCTGATCCGGCGTCATTGCGCTCAGTTCAGACAGTGGCGTTTCACGGAACGGGCCACCAGACCCGGTAAGCAAAATCGATACAACCCCATTCTGCTCCAGGTCAGCGTACCCCAGGTTCTGCTGAAAAGGTTGCGGTAAACTCTGAAAAATGGCGTTGTGCTCGCTGTCGACCGGCAAAAGACGTGCTCCGCGCTGCTTAACCGCCTCCATAAACAGACGTCCGCAGGTTACCAGCGACTCTTTATTCGCCAGCAGAACATCTTTACCGGCATCGATGGCGGCCAGCGTCGGCAGCAACCCGGCCGCGCCAACAATGGCGGCCATCACCTGATCGACCTCGTCCAGCGCGGCCATCTCACAGGCAGCCTGCTGCCCGCTCAGAACCTCAGTACGACTGCCCTTCTCTTGCAGAGCGGCTTTCAGCTGGCGGGCACTCTCTTCGTCATCCATTACCGCATAGCGGGGCGTAAACTCCAGACACTGCTCGACCATTCGCTGCACATTCTTCCCGGCCACCAGTGCTGTCACGGTGTAAAGCGCAGGGTTGTGGCGTACAACGTCGAGAGTGCTGCAACCGATAGATCCGGTTGAGCCAAGGAGAGTTAAATGCTTCATGAGATGCCCGAAAAAAGTTAGACCAGATAAAAGCAAAACGCCGCCAGCAAGACCCGAAGTCCCTCTGAACGGCGTTTATCAGTGTAAGACAGAAATCAGAACTGCATCAGTTCCGCTTCTTTATCTGCCAGCGCCGCATCAATTTTCTTGATGGCAGCGTCAGTCATTTTCTGAATATCGTCCTGTGAACGACGATCGTCATCTTCACTGATCTCTTTTTCTTTCAGCAGCGCTTTCACTTTATCGTTAGCGTCGCGACGGACGTTACGCACGGAAACACGACCCTGCTCAGCTTCGCCACGCACGACTTTGATCAGGTCTTTACGACGCTCTTCGGTCAGTGGAGGCAGTGGAACACGGATATCAGCACCCGCAGAGCTTGGGTTCAGACCGAGGTCAGATGCCATGATCGCTTTCTCAACTGCCGGGCCCATAGAGCGATCGAACACGTTGATTTTCAGCGTACGGGTATCTTCCACGGTCACGCTCGCCAGCTGGCGCAGAGGGGTAGGCGTACCGTAGTACTCTACGATGATGCCATCCAGCAGGCTTGGAGAAGCACGGCCAGTACGGATTTTGCTGATTTGGGTTTTGAACGCTTCTACGCATTTTTCCATGCGTACTTCAGCATCTTTTCTGATGTCGTTAATCACGTTACGAATCCTTGAAAACTTGTCTCAGGCAGACTATCCGCCAGCACAGTGCTACAGGTGTGCTAAGTATAGTCGCGTTTAATTCATGACAACGCCAATGGCGCGTCCGGGTAAGATACCACTTCAAAATAAAGCGGAATCTTACCTGTATTTATCGCCGACGGAAATTATTCCGTGATCAATGTGCCTTCTTTTTCGCCCATGACCACGCGGCGCAGTGCGCCAGGCTTATTCATATTGAAGACACGGATCGGCAGTTTGTGGTCGCGAGCCAGCGTGAAGGCGGCAAGATCCATCACTTTCAGCTCTTTTTCCAGCACTTCGCTGTAGGACAGCTGATCGTACATGGTGGCAGAGGGATCTTTTGCCGGGTCGGCGGTAAACACGCCATCCACTTTGGTTGCTTTCAGCACCACATCGGCTTCGATTTCGATACCGCGCAGGCAGGCAGCGGAATCGGTTGTAAAGAACGGGTTACCCGTACCGGCGGAGAGGATCACCACGCGGTTGTTGCGCAGCAGGCTGATCGCTTCTGCCCAGCTGTAGTTATCGCAAACGCCATTCAAAGGAATAGCGGACATCAGGCGGGCATTCACATAGGCACGATGCAACGCATCACGCATTGCCAGACCGTTCATCACGGTTGCCAGCATACCCATATGGTCGCCCACAACGCGGTTCATCCCCGCTTTCGCCAGACCAGCACCACGGAAAAGGTTGCCACCGCCAATGACCACGCCGACCTGAATACCCAGTTCGACAAGTTCTTTGATCTCCTGTGCCATGCGGTCGAGAATGCTTGCGTCAATACCGAAGCCTTCCGATCCCTGCAGCGCTTCGCCACTCAGCTTAAGCAGAATGCGTTTGTACACGGGTTTTGCATTGGTAGCCATGTTTCTTTCCTGAGACTGTCAACGATTAAGATGGGGGTTAATTCTGGCGACATAGTAAGTCGCATACCAGCACAGCGATACGGGATCCTGTCTGATTTTCGTCTGACGGGTGACAAAAAGAAGCCGCCCTCAGGCGGCTCCTTTTTCATCATTAAGACTGCTTGGACATTGCAGCAACTTCTGCTGCGAAGTCAGTCTCAACTTTCTCGATGCCTTCGCCCACTTCGAAGCGGATGAAGCCAGTTACGTCAGCGTTGTGCTCTTTCAGCAGCTGAGCAACGGATTTGCTTGGATCCATAACGAAAGGCTGGCCAGTCAGAGAAACTTCGCCGGTGAATTTCTTCATGCGGCCTTCAACCATTTTCTCTGCGATTTCTTTTGGCTTACCAGACTGCATCGCGATGTCCAGCTGAACCTGGTACTCTTTCTCTACCACTTCAGCAGACACGTCTTCTGGTTTAACGAATTCTGGTTTGCTTGCAGCGATGTGCATTGCCAGCTGTTTAACCAGCTCTTCGTCAGCGCCTTTAGCCGCAACCAGAACACCGATACGCGCACCGTGCTGGTAAGAACCCAGAACGTCGCCTTCCAGGGACGCTACGCGACGGATGTTGATGTTCTCACCGATTTTAGCAACCAGCGCAACACGTTCTTCTTCGAACTGTGCTTTCAGAACTTCAACGTCAGTGATTTTGCCAGCAACAGCTGCGTCCAGAACTTTGTTAGCAAATGCCTGGAAACCACCATCTTTAGCAACGAAGTCAGTCTGGCAGTTAACTTCCAGAATGATGCCGTAGTTGCCGTCGATTTTAGTGATGATCACGCCGTCAGCAGCAACGTTGCCTGCTTTTTTAGCTGCTTTGATCGCACCGGATTTACGCATGTTTTCGATTGCCAGCTCGATGTCGCCGTTCGCTTCAGTCAGCGCTTTTTTGCAATCCATCATGCCTGCGCCAGTACGCTCGCGCAGCTCTTTTACCAGGGATGCGGTAATTTCAGCCATTCTTAAATCCTCGGGAGATGTGAACTGCCCGGCCTGCGGCCAAACAGTATAAATTGAAAAAAGGGGCCGATAATGGGCCCCTATTCATACACGGTACTAATAAGGGGTGAAACCTTATTATTCAGCTTCTACGAAGCTTTCTTCCGCCTGAGAAGCCAGATCCTGGGAACGGCCTTCACGAACGGTAGCAGCTACAGCGCTCAGGTACAGGCTAACAGCACGGATTGCGTCGTCGTTACCCGGGATAACGAAGTCAACACCGTCCGGATCGGAGTTGGTATCAACGATAGCGAATACCGGGATACCCAGGTTGTTAGCTTCTTTGATTGCGATGTGCTCGTGGTCTGCATCGATTACGAACAGCGCGTCTGGCAGGCCGCCCATATCTTTGATACCGCCCAGGCTGTTTTCCAGCTTGTCCAGCTCACGAGTGCGCATCAGCGCTTCTTTCTTAGTCAGCTTGTCGAAAGTACCGTCCTGAGACTGGGTTTCCAGATCTTTCAGGCGCTTGATGGACTGACGAACAGTTTTCCAGTTGGTCAGCATGCCGCCCAACCAGCGATGGTTCACGAAGAACTGGTCGCAGCTGTTAGCAGCATCTTTCACAGCTTCGCTTGCAGCGCGCTTAGTACCAACGAACAGAATCTTACCTTTACGGGAAGCGATCTTGTTCAGCTCAGCCAGGGCTTCGTTGAACATTGGTACAGTTTTCTCAAGGTTGATGATGTGAACTTTGTTACGCGCGCCGAAGATGAAAGGCTTCATTTTCGGGTTCCAGTAACGGGTCTGGTGACCGAAGTGAACACCAGCCTTGAGCATGTCGCGCATGGAAACAGTTGCCATGTTTAAAACCTCTATATTGAAAGTTGGGGTTATGCCTCCACGTATCCCATATTACCGACCCCGAAGGGCACCCCGGAATATGTGCCGATACGTGTGTGTTGTTACACAAAGTGAGATATATCGCTCCCGTCCAGCCTGTGTATCTGAGATGGATCGGAAGTCCGGCGCGCTTTATACCACAAATCACGACCAGAAACCAATAATTGTTGGCGTAGTGTGCTGTTAATGATTCTCAGTTTGGCACGGGGTGCGCCTGACTGATACCATTAACGGTACTTAGACTAGTATTGTCGAAAAAATCGACACCGATGGACAGATTACATGGCTATCTCTATTAAGACCCCTGAAGAAATTGAAAAGATGCGCGTCGCCGGTCGTCTGGCCGCGGAAGTGCTGGAAATGATCGAGCCGTTCGTGAAACCGGGCGTCAGCACCGGCGAGCTGGACCGCATCTGTAACGACTATATCGTTAACGAGCAGCACGCGGTCTCCGCCTGCCTCGGCTACCACGGTTTCCCGAAATCCGTCTGCATTTCTATAAATGAAGTGGTGTGCCACGGTATTCCGGATGACGAAAAACTGCTGAAAGATGGCGACATCGTCAACATCGACGTCACCGTCATTAAAGATGATTACCACGGTGACACCTCGAAGATGTTTATCGTGGGCAAGCCAACCATCCTGGGTGAGCGCCTGTGTAAAGTGACGCAGGAGAGCCTCTACCTGGCGCTGAAGATGGTGAAACCGGGCATTCGCCTGCGCACCATTGGTGCCGCTATCCAGAAGTTTGTCGAAGCGGAAGGTTTCTCCGTGGTTCGCGAATATTGTGGTCACGGCATTGGCCGCGTCTTCCACGAAGAGCCGCAGGTTCTGCACTACGATGCGGATGACGGCGGCGTGGTGCTGCAAAAAGGGATGACCTTCACCATCGAGCCGATGGTCAACGCGGGTGACTACCGTATCCGTACCATGAAAGATGGCTGGACGGTGAAAACCAAAGACAGAAGCTTGTCTGCACAGTACGAGCATACTATTGTGGTAACAGACAACGGCTGCGAAATTATGACGTTGCGCAAGGATGACACCATCCCGGCAATACTGACGCACGATGAATGATAAAAAAGCCGGCAAATGCCGGCTTTTTTAATGGCGATAGCTTTTTCTTATGGGTGGCGCACGATGAGTAATCTATTACCCGAACAGTATGCTAACACAGCACTTCCCACCCTTCCCGACCAGCCCGATAACCCGGGCGTCTGGCCGCAGCACGAGCTGAGCTGTGCCGGCATCAAAGCCCATATGGATGTCTTCCAGCGCTGGCTGGGAAGCGCGTTTGATGCGGGCATTTCCGCCGAACAGCTCATTGAAGCACGCACCGAATTTATTGACCAGCTTCTGCAACGCCTGTGGATTGAGTACGGATTCGGGCAGGTCAGCGACGTGGCGCTGGTTGCCGTCGGGGGCTATGGCCGCGGTGAGCTGCATCCGCTTTCCGATATTGACCTGCTGATCTTAAGCCGCAAAAAGCTGCCGGACGAACAGGCGCAGAAGATTGGCGAATTGCTGACGCTGCTCTGGGATGTGAAACTGGAAGTCGGCCACAGCGTACGCACCCTGGAAGAGTGCCTGCTGGAGGGGCTATCGGATCTGACCGTTGCCACCAACCTGATTGAAACCCGCCTGCTGATCGGCGACGTCGCGCTGTTCCTGGAACTGCAAAAACACATTTTCAGCGACGGCTTCTGGCCATCAGAAAAGTTCTTCGCCGCTAAGGTCGAGGAACAAAATCAGCGCCACCAGCGCTATCACGGCACAAGCTATAACCTTGAACCGGATATCAAAAGCAGCCCCGGCGGCCTGCGCGATATCCACACATTACAGTGGGTAGCCCGTCGCCACTTTGGCGCCACCTCGCTGGATGAAATGGTGGGTTTTGGCTTTTTAACCGAAGCCGAGCGAAACGAGCTCAACGAGTGTCTGCATCTACTGTGGCGCATTCGTTTTGCCCTCCATCTTGAACTTAATCGCTACGATAACCGTCTGTTGTTCGACCGCCAGCTCAGCGTGGCCCAGCGCCTTCACTACAGCGGCGAGGGTAACGAACCGGTTGAGCACATGATGAAGGATTTCTTCCGCGTGACCCGACGCGTTACCGAACTCAACCAGATGTTATTGCAGCTGTTCGACGAAGCTATTCTGGCGCTGACGGCCGACGAAAAACCGCGCCCCATTGATGACGAGTTTCAGCTACGCGGTACGCTTATCGATCTGCGCGACGAAACGCTGTTTATGCGCGAGCCGGAAGCGATCCTGCGGATGTTCTACACCATGGTCCGCAACAGCACGATCACCGGGATCTACTCCACCACCCTGCGCCATTTGCGCCATGCGCGACGCCATCTGACGCAGCCGCTGTGCTATATCCCGGAAGCGCGTTCGCTGTTCCTGAGCATGCTCCGCCATCCGGGCGCCGTCAGTCGCGGACTGCTGCCAATGCACCGTCACAGCGTACTGTGGGCCTATATGCCGCAATGGTCGCACATTGTCGGGCAGATGCAGTTCGATCTGTTCCATGCCTATACGGTGGATGAACACACGATCCGTGTCATGCTCAAGCTGGAGAGTTTTGCGAAAGAAGAGACGCGCTCCCGCCACCCGCTGTGCGTTGAGCTGTGGCCACGGCTGACCCATCCGGAGCTGATCCTGATTGCCGCCCTGTTCCACGATATCGCCAAAGGCCGCGGCGGTGACCACTCGGTGCTCGGCGCGCAGGACGTCCTGAAATTTGCCGAACTGCACGGTCTGAACTCACGTGAAACACAGCTGGTGGCCTGGCTGGTGCGCCATCACCTGCTGATGTCGGTCACCGCACAGCGTCGTGACATTCAGGACCCTGAAGTGATCAAGCAGTTTGCAGAAGAGGTACAAACAGAAAACCGTCTGCGCTATCTGGTCTGCCTGACGGTGGCCGATATCTGCGCCACCAACGAAACGCTGTGGAACAGCTGGAAGCAGAGCCTGCTGCGTGAACTGTACTTTGCGACCGAAAAACAGCTGCGCCGCGGAATGCAAAACACGCCGGACATGCGCGAGCGCGTGCGCCACCATCAGCTGCAGGCTCTGGCCCTGCTGCGGATGGACAACATTGATGAAGAGGCGTTGCATCAGATTTGGGCCCGCTGTCGTGCCAACTACTTTGTCCGTCACAGCCCAAACCAACTCGCCTGGCATGCGCGGCATCTGCTGCAGCATGATTTGTCGCAGCCGATGATCCTGCTCAGCCCGCAGGCGACGCGCGGTGGTACAGAGATCTTTATCTGGAGCCCGGACCGCCCTTATCTGTTTGCTGCGGTATGCGCTGAACTGGACAGACGAAACCTGAGCGTGCACGACGCGCAGATTTTCACCACCCGCGACGGCATGGCGATGGACACCTTTATTGTGCTGGAGCCGGACGGCAGCCCGCTGTCGTCGGATCGTCATGAGGGGATACGTTTTGGTCTGGAGCAGGCCATCACTCAGCGCAGCTGGCAGCCGCCGCAGCCGCGTCGTCAGCCCGCGAAACTGCGCCACTTTACCGTCGATACCGAGGTCAATTTCCTGCCGACCCACACCGATCGTAAATCGTTCCTGGAGCTCATTGCCCTGGATCAGCCAGGTCTGCTCGCCCGCGTCGGCCAGGTCTTTGCCGATCTGGGAATTTCGCTTCACGGGGCCCGAATTACAACCATTGGCGAGCGAGTAGAAGATTTATTTATAATCGCAACAGCGGACCGGCGTGCCCTTAATAATGACCTGCAACTTGAAGTGCAACAACGGTTGACAGCAGCCCTCAATCCAAACGATAAAGGGTGACGTGTTTTTTAGTGAAATGGAAAGAGTAAACAATGCAGCAGTTACAGAACGTTATTGAGTCCGCTTTTGAGCGTCGCGCCGAGATTACCCCGGCAAATGTGGATACCGTTACCCGCGAAGCGGTTAACCAGGTGATTTCTCTGCTGGATTCCGGCGCGCTGCGTGTAGCAGAAAAAATCGACGGTCAGTGGGTCACTCATCAATGGCTGAAGAAAGCCGTGCTGCTCTCTTTCCGTATCAACGATAACCAGGTTATCGACGGAGCTGAAAGCCGCTACTTCGATAAAGTGCCAATGAAATTCGCTGATTACGACGAAGCGCGTTTCCAGAAAGAAGGCTTCCGCGTAGTGCCACCTGCTGCGGTGCGTCAGGGCGCGTTCATCGCCCGTAACACCGTACTGATGCCATCCTACGTAAACATCGGTGCCTATGTAGACGAAGGTACCATGGTGGATACCTGGGCTACCGTGGGCTCCTGCGCGCAGATCGGTAAAAACGTTCACCTGTCCGGCGGCGTCGGCATCGGTGGCGTACTGGAACCCCTGCAGGCTAACCCAACCATCATCGAAGACAACTGCTTCATCGGCGCGCGCTCTGAAGTGGTAGAAGGCGTGATCGTTGAAGAAGGCTCAGTGATCTCCATGGGCGTTTACATCGGTCAGAGCACCCGTATTTACGACCGTGAAACCGGCGAAATCCATTACGGCCGTGTTCCGGCAGGCTCCGTGGTTGTTTCCGGCAACCTGCCGTCTAAAGATGGTAAGTACAGCCTGTACTGTGCGGTTATCGTGAAGAAAGTGGACGCGAAAACCCGCGGTAAAGTGGGCATCAACGAATTGCTGCGCACCATCGATTAATCGGATATAACAAAAAGCGGGGGCAACCCCGCTTTTTTCATATCTGAGGGTGGCGAAAATAGATTTTTTCGTTAATTATTCAAAGGTTATGTTGAGATCAAGGGTACCGCTATGTACGATAATCTGAAAAGTCTGGGCATTACCAATCCTGATGAAATTGATCGTTACAGCCTTCGCCAGGAAGCCAACAACGACATTTTAAAAATCTATTTTCACAAGGACAAAGGAGAGTTTTTCGCCAAGAGCGTGAAGTTTAAATATCCACGCCAGCGTAAGACCGTCGTCGCAGACGGTGTAGGACAGGGATACAAAGAGGTTCAGGAAATCAGCCCCAACCTGCGTTATGTGATCGATGAACTCGATCAGATCTGCCAGCGCGACCGTAGCGAAGTAGATCTCAAGCGTAAGATCCTTGACGATCTGCGTCACCTTGAAAGCGTTGTGACTAATAAGATCAGCGAGATTGAAGCGGATCTTGAGAAATTAACGCGTAACAAATAAGTTGGGTGCGGCCTGATGCCCTCACCCCGGCCCTCTCCCACAGGGAGAGGGAGAAAACCATCATGTAGGCCGGGTAAGGCGAAGCCGCCACCCGGCAAACAGCATCATCGCTGTTCATCCAGCTGCAACGCCACATACAGCAGCAGTCTGTCGTCAAAACTTCCCAGATCCAGCCCTGTCAGCTCCGAAATCCGGTTGAGCCGATACTCCAGCGTGTTGCGGTGAATGAACAGCGCTTTCGACGTCGCCAGCGGCTGCACGTTATGCCGGAACCACGCCTGTAGCGTCCGGCGCAGCAGGCCATTGTTGTCCATCGCTTTCAGACGCGCGAGCGGACGCGCCAGCTCATTGGCCTGCCAGCCACCGCGCAGGCTGTCGAGCAGTACCGGCAGCATCAGATCCTGATAAAAATAGCTGCGGCTTTCCGGCATTCGCTGTTTACCCACCATCATCGTGGTACGCGCCGTACGCCATGAGCGGGCGATACTGCCAGGCCCGGTAAAGTAATTCCCCAGGGCGACGCGAAAACGCAGCTGACCATTCTCTTTCATACGGGAAATTAACTGCTCCACACGACGACGGTGATCTTCCGCATCCCAGCGACCGAACGCGTTAAGCGCCGGCTTGAGCACCACCATTTCCGTCAGGGATACAATCGCCACCAGGTTGTCGCGCTCCGGCGTTGCCAGCGCGTTTTGTAGCTGCTGCAATTCAGCCATCGCGCTATCGACCCCCAGCTGGCCGCTATCCACCTCAATCACCGCCACGACGCGCGGTTGGTTCAGGTCAATACCCAGACGCTGCGCCCACTCGCTCAGCGCAGGCGTATGCTCCTCTGCCTGAATCAGGTTCATCACCAGCTCTTCGCGCAGACGGCTGTCCTGGGCCAGCAGGTGCATCAGGCGCGACTGCTCCAGCATCATCTCCGCCGTCATGCAGACCAGCTCGCCATATTTACGCAGTGATTCGGGTTCACCGGTCAGGCCTATTACGCCAACAATTTCCCCTTCAAGGCGCAGCGGTAAATTGATGCCCTGACGGACGCCGTGCAGGTGTTTCGCCACGGCATCATTGATATCCACGACCCGCCCCTGGGAAAGCACCAGCAGTGCACCTTCGTGCAATTCCCCAATACGCTCGCGATCGCCGCTGCCAATAATGCGCCCGCGGGCATCCATTACGTTGATATTGGTATCGATGATGCGCATGGTGCGCGCCACGATATCCTGCGCCATTTTGGTATCAAGATGCCAGCCAGCCATGTAACCCTCCTGTGAGCAGAGCTCAAGCATAGGGGAGTTCGGTTACGGTCGCATTGTGCGAATGCACAAAATCAGGCAGTGAAGTATGGACTTGTGGGAAGGGTCACAGAAACAAAAAAGCCCCTGCTTACATCACGCAGGGGCTTACGAGGATTACTGCATCAGGAGGTAGATAGAGGTATCACCACGCTGAATATTCAGCGCCAGCACGGATGGTTTGCTGTCGAGAATTTTACGCAGTTCAGCGATGTTTTTCACTGGCTGCTGGTTAGCACCCATGATCACATCACCTTTTTTCAGGCCGATACGGGCTGCCGGGGAATTCGCTTTCACGTTATTCACCACCACGCCTTTATCTGCACCTTTGTTGCTCATCTCCGCCCCTTCAATACCGCTGAAGATGGTGCTGGAATCAACCTGATTCTGGCTGCTCTGCTGCAGCTCCAGACTCACGTTAACCGCCTTACCGTCACGCAGCAGGCCGAGGGTGACTTTGCTGCCAATTGGCATTGAACCCACTTCGGCACGCAGGGCGGCAAAACTGCTGATCGGTTTACCGTTCAGGGAGGTGATCACATCCCCGGCTTTAATCCCCGCTTTTGCTGCGGAGGAGTTCGGCATAACCTGGCTCACGAACGCGCCGCGCTGGGCGTCAACTTTCATCGCTTTCGCCAGCTCAGAGTTCAGCTCGGTACCCATGATACCCAGCTCACCGCGTTTCACCTGGCCGTACTGCACCATCTGCGCGGTCAGGTTTTTCACCATGTTACTTGGGATAGCAAAACCGATACCGATGTTGCCGCCGTCCGGTGCCAGGATGGCAGTGTTAATACCAATCAGCTCACCGTTCAGGTTCACCAGCGCACCGCCGGAGTTACCGCGGTTGATCGCCGCATCCGTCTGGATGAAGTTTTCATAGTTCTCCGCGTTCAGACCGCTACGGCCCAGCGCTGAAACAATCCCCGAGGTCACGGTTTCGCCCAGACCGAACGGGTTACCGATGGCCACGGTGTAGTCACCGACACGCAGCGCGTCGGAGTCGGCAATTTTAATCGCCGTCAGGTTTTTAGGATCCTGAATCTGGATCAGTGCGATATCAGAGCGTGGGTCCTTGCCCACCACTTTGGCGTCAAATTTACGCCCGTCGCTCAGCTGAACCTTAATGCTGTTGGCGTTATCCACCACGTGGTTGTTGGTAACGACATACCCTTTCGCGGCATCAATAATAACCCCCGAGCCAAGCGCCATGAATTTCTGCTGCTGGCCGCCGCCCTGGCCGTCATCCCCTGCACCACCGCCCTGACAGAACGGAGAACTCTGGAATGGCGAACCGTCCTGGCAGAACGGCGAGTTATCGCCGAAGAACTGCTGGAAGTTACGCGGCATACGCGGCGTATTGACGGTCGTGCTGCCCTCAACGTTAATACTCACCACCGATGGCATCACTTTTTCGAGCATCGGTGCCAGGCTTGGCATCTGCTGCGCGGTTGCTGCCGACGACGCGGTCTCGGCTGCAGTAGCAGTCAGAGGAGACAGCGCTAAACCTAAACTCAGAGCCAGTGCACTCATTGCTAATGTGGTTTTTTTCATGTTTCTCAATCTCGATTTACAGATAACGCAAAATTGCTGTGTAACTCAGATTCGTTTTATACCGCTTAGTTCCGGCGATAAGTTTATGGAAAAAGTAAAAATTTATTGGTCGTCTTTACAAAACTCCGGGATTATTCCACCGCCATCAGCTTGCGGTACTCATCCCAGGCATACAAATCGGTCATTCCGCTGATATAGTCCTGGATGAGACGACAGCGATAATAATATTCGAGCACCGGCCACTGCGGTGAGTGGCGATCCAGTTTGCCGATGGCTTCAACGTAAGCCAGACGATGACGGGTAGAAAGTTTCTGATAAAGCCGGGACTCAATCGGTATTCGTCGCACGCGCTCTTGTTCCACCAGCTCGCTGAATTCATCGACCGACAATTGCAGCAGAGGGCGATATATTTCCAGTAAGCCGCTGATTACCCGGTATCCCTGTAGCTCTAACTGTTCGACATCGGGGTGGCTGAATACATGACGCATCGCGACATGTTTATATAACTCAAGCAACTGGCTGAAGCTACTGTCATCCTCCAGCAAGGCATGATTGAACTCGCCGCTAAAAATCATCGGCAAATTATCAATAAAGCGCGAGGCGGCGTAAGGCACCAGTTTATTTAATGTATTGACCCGCAAATACATAAAGAACTGATCTTCGGTGCTCCGGCTTAATGTATTTGCACGCGATTTTTCCCAGGCATTTTCGACCACCTGGGCAAACAGCGAACCTTTTTCATGTTTCCCCCATGCATCATAAAGATGCTGATAAAGCTCCTCGACGCTAAATATTCTTTTTTCAACCGCGTCTTCCAGGTCAGCAACGCAATAGGAGATGTCATCGGCGGCTTCCATAATCCACGTCAACGGGAAGCGGCCATTTGCAGTCAATGAAAGTTCTTTACGTAACCGCTCAATATAGGCCTCTTCGGAGAGGTAATAGCCGGGCTTTTTCATCAGATAGCTGTGCGAAGCGGGCGTTTCGCCCATCCACCAGGCAGGACGGGTATATTTGAGGATGCATCCCACCTGTGCCCAGGTCAGATTCATGCGCATCAGGGAGTGCACCAGTCGTATCCCCTGCGCATTGCCTTCAAAATGACAGAGATCCTGACGCACTTTACGACGCAGATCGTTTAGCCCGTCTTCGCCTTCACGCAGACGTAAATCCCGCACCACGCAGCGGTCATCACTGAGCGGCTGGCTGACGGCATCCGACGGGAAGAGTCGCTGCCTGAACCAGTCGTTGATCGCCGCCTCACCAAAGTGACCAAACGGCGGGTTGCCGATGTCGTGCATCAGGCAGGCCATCTCAACAATACTTTCAAAGGGCCCGGTCAACTCATCCAGACCGTAGGTTTCCAGCAAGCGCTGCTCTTTGAGGCGACTTAAAATCTCTTTGGCAATGTAGCGCCCCACCTGCTGAACTTCCATTGAGTGGGTAAGCCGTGTGCGCACGGCAGCGTTACGCTCAAGCGGAAACACCTGGGTCTTTTGCTGCAGACGACGAATGGCAGGCGAGTTAATGATCCGCCCGCGATCGCTTTCGAAGATACGCAGGATCTCATGTTCGCTCTTTTCACCCTGCGGCGAACGGAAACGTCGGTGCCAGTTAATTTTGGTGCGAAAATCGATCTGTGACATGTGCTCCCCCGCGTGAGAATGCGTTTCCCCTTAAGCGCATGATAGACTATGCATCTTAACAAGGCACATCGCGAGTAAATCTATGAAAATCGGCATTATTGGTGCAATGGAAGAAGAAGTTACGCTGCTGCGTGACAAAATTGAGAACCGTCAGACTCTCTCTCTGGGGGGTTGTGAGATCTATACCGGTCAACTGAACGGTGTTGACGTGGCTCTGCTGAAATCAGGCATCGGTAAGGTTGCTGCTGCGCTGGGCGCAACGCTGTTGCTTGAGCGCTGCAAGCCAGACGTGATCGTTAACACCGGCTCTGCAGGCGGTCTGGCACCGACCCTGAAAGTGGGTGATATCGTCGTCTCCGATGAAGCGCGTTACCACGATGCAGACGTTACCGCATTCGGCTACGAATACGGTCAGCTTCCGGGTTGCCCGGCCGGCTTTAAGGCCGACGATAAGCTGGTTGCGGCGGCAGAAGAGTGCATTGCTGAACTGAACCTCAACGCCGTACGCGGCCTGATTGTGAGCGGTGATGCCTTCATCAATGGCTCCGTCGGCCTGGCAAAAATCCGTCACAACTTCCCGCAGGCTATCGCCGTTGAGATGGAAGCGACCGCGATTGCCCACGTTTGCCATAATTTCAACGTCCCGTTCGTGGTGGTCCGCGCCATCTCTGACGTGGCCGATCAGCAGTCTCATATCAGCTTCGACGAATTCCTGGTTGTCGCGGCAAAACAGTCCACCGTGATGGTGGAGAGCCTTGTGCAGAAACTGGCTCGTGGCTAAACATGCCATCAGGGCGCTGGTCGCCCTGCTTCTGCTCGCACCGGCCTGGCTCTGCGCCGCGCCGCGTGTGATTACCCTCTCCCCCGCTAACACCGAACTGGCGTTTGCTGCCGGTATCACCCCGGTTGGTGTAAGCAGCTTTTCCAATTACCCACCCCAGGCCGCACAAATTGAACAGGTCGCAACCTGGCAAGGGATGAACCTTGAGCGCATCGTTGCGCTTAAGCCCGATCTCGTGCTCGCCTGGCGTGGCGGCAATGCAGAGCGGCAGGTTAATCAACTGACGTCGCTTGGGATCAAGGTCATGTGGGTGGATGCCGTGAGCATTGAGCAGGTCGCGCAGGCGTTACGCGCTCTGGCGCCCTACAGCCCAACCCCGGCCAAAGCCGAGGATGCGGCAAAACAACTGCTCAGCGACTATGCGGCACTAAAAGCAAAATACGATACCCCCGTTAAAAAGCGCATCTTTCTGCAGTTTGGCAGCCAGCCGCTGTTCACCACCGGGAAAGGCTCCATTCAGAATCAGGTCCTGGAAGTGTGCGGCGGAGAAAATATCTTTGCGGCCAGCCGGATACCGTGGCCTCAGGTCAGTCGGGAACAGGTACTGGCTCGCCGACCACAGGCGATCGTTGTGGTCGGAAATGCGAGCGAGATTCCTAAAATTGAACAATTCTGGCAAAGCCAGCTAAAAATTCCGGTGATCCCCCTCACCAGCGACTGGTTTGAACGCGCCAGCCCGCGTATTATCCTCGCCGCAAAACAACTCTGTGCCGCACTGGCCGAGAGTCATTAACATAAGACCCCCCTCGAGGATTTAACGATGCTCGTTTATTGGCTGGATATTCTTGGCACAGCCGTTTTTGCTATCTCCGGCGTCCTGCTCGCCGGAAAGCTGCGCATGGATCCGTTTGGCGTGCTGGTGCTTGGCGTGGTGACCGCCGTAGGCGGTGGAACGATCCGCGATATGGCGCTGGATAATGGCCCGGTATTTTGGGTGAAAGATCCCACCGATCTGGTGGTGGCGATGGTCACCTGCCTGTTAACCATCGTGCTGGTTCGCCAGCCCCGCCGCTTACCAAAATGGATCCTCCCGGTGCTGGATGCCGTCGGGCTGGCTGTGTTTGTCGGCATTGGGGTGAATAAAGCCTTTAATGCGGGTACAGGGCCCATGGTTGCCATCTGCATGGGCGTGCTGACTGGCGTAGGCGGCGGGATTATTCGCGATATTCTGGCACGAGAAGTGCCGATGATCCTGCGTACCGAAATCTATGCTACGGCCTGCATTATTGGCGGGATTGTACACGCCACGGCGTACTATACCTTTGCGATACCGCTGGAAAATTCAGCCATGCTGGGAATGGTGGTGACGCTGGCGATACGTCTGGCGGCGATACGCTGGCACCTTAAATTGCCGACGTTCGCGCTGGATGAGAATGGAAGATAAACGCAAAACGGTAACCGCAAGGTTACCGTTTTTAATCTTTTCTCCCTCTCCCTGTGAGAGAGGGCCGGTGTGAGGGCATCAGCCCGCCCCCGCTTAAATACTGAACGAAGACCCACACCCGCAGGTGCTGGTGGCATTTGGGTTCGTCACCACAAAGCGTGAACCTTCCAGACCTTCTGTGTAATCTACCGAACCGCCCACCAGATATTGCAGGCTCATCGGGTCAACCACCAGCGCGACGCCCTGTTTCTCGATAGTCATATCGCCGTCGTTAACCTGGTCGTCAAAGGTAAAACCATACTGGAAGCCGCTGCAGCCGCCACCGGTAATATAGACACGCAGTTTCAGATCCGGATTGTCTTCGTCGGCAATCAGGGTTTTCACTTTGTTGGCTGCTGCTTCGGTAAACTCCAGCGGCAACGCTACGTCATCACTCATCTTATGCTCCCATGAATACTGCTACTGCAATTGGGTAAAATTCACCCAATTCTTTTTGTCATTATCTAATACCCTGGTAATTCATTCAAGTATTCTGCATTGCGGCCCGTTCTGCCTCCTGCTTCGCCAGGGTGCGTGCAAGAATGGTGGAGTATAGCGGTTTTCCACCCAGGAATTGGGCTAATAGTGTCGCGCCGAGACAGGTAATGATCATTGGCAAAATGAGCTGGTAATTATCCGTCATCTCCAGCACCAGCACGATGCCGGTGAGCGGCGCGCGCAGGGAGGCCGCCAGCAGCGCCCCCATTCCGGCAACGGCAAAGGTGCCCGCATCCAGATGGTATGCCGGAAAACTGACCTCAGCGGCCATGCCAAAGGCAGTACCAAGCAGCGTCCCCAGCGCCAGCATCGGGGCAAAGATACCGCCGGGCGCACCGGAGGAAAAACAGAGCACCGTCGTGATGACGCGAGAAATAAACATAAACAGAAGCAGACCCACGCTGAAGTTGCCCGCAGCTGCAATCGGGATCAGCCCGAACCCGCCCCCCGCCGCGTTCGGTTCAATGAACCCCAGCACGCCGCACAGGCCGCCCAGCAGACCGCCCATCAACACCCACTTCGTGGTATTCCCGCCGTGGATGCGCTGGAACATATCCTGCATACGCAGAATAAAAGTGTTAAACAGCGGGCCGACAATGCCGAATATCATGCCGAGGATCAGGTACAGCCACAGCGTGTTGACCGGCGCATTGGTCAGTTTGCCCACTTCGATCACCGGGCTTTCGCCATTGAAAATGCGAAACACAATGCTCGACATGATCACACCGGTAAAGACCGCTTTGATCGAGATAAGGTTGTAACGGAACTGGGCGCGCATCTCTTCGATGATAAACAGGATCCCCGCCAGCGGCGCGTTAAACGCCGCCGAAAGCCCCGCTGCGGCACCTGTCGCCAGCAGCGTATGGCGCGCTTCCGCGCTGCGCATCCGGAACAGATCCCCCACCATGCGCCCGACGTTCCCGCCCAACTGCACGGTTGGCCCCTCTCGGCCCAGTACCATACCCGCACCAAGCGTTCCCATGCCGCCGATAAACTTCACCGGGATGACGCGCCACCAGCGCACCGGGCGCAGCTCTTCCAGCGCGCCTTCAATTTCAGGGATCCCGGAACCGCCCGCTTCCGGCGCAAATTTACGCACCAGAAAGTAGCCCACCATGGCAAATAGCGCGGACAACCCGAACGCCCAGACCCAGACCAGCCATCCTTTGTCGGCGAAACCGGCCACCGTACCAATACGCCAGTTCAGCACCGCATTGACTGCCTTTTCAAAGGCGACGCCCGCCAGCCCGGCGAGCGTACCGACTACAGCGGCGGCCAGTAAAATTGCCAGCGGTGTCTTATCGCGGTTAAGCAAGCGCCGGATGCTGATCCGGTGTTGCGCGCGTCGGAACTGTTGTTCTTCAAAAGAGGGAGAGTCTGCTTTCATTACCATGTCTTTTCGTCATACAAATCGCCGCAGGGATTTTACCAGAGTGCGTCAGGTCGTCCCGTGAAAAATACTTAAAAATTGTTTAGCAATGAAAGGGGGCAAAAATTTCATTACCTTCCGCGGATCACTTAGAATAGTGTGCTTAATCATTTTATACGAACCAGGAACGACGCCATGAGCAAGTCTGAAAACCTTTACAGTGCAGCCCGCGAGCTTATCCCGGGCGGCGTGAACTCGCCTGTTCGCGCCTTTACCGGCGTAGGCGGAACGCCGCTGTTTATTGAACGTGCTGATGGCGCGTACCTGTTTGATGTCGACGGCAAGGCCTATATCGATTACGTCGGCTCCTGGGGCCCGATGGTGCTGGGTCACAACCATCCTGCCATCCGCAATGCGGTGATTGAAGCGGCCCAGCGCGGCCTGAGCTTCGGCGCGCCTACCGAGATGGAAGTCAAAATGGCGGAGCTGGTGACCGAGCTGGTGCCAACCATGGACATGGTGCGTATGGTGAACTCCGGTACCGAAGCCACCATGAGCGCTATTCGTCTGGCGCGCGGCTTTACCGGTCGTGACAAAATCATCAAGTTTGAAGGCTGCTACCACGGTCATGCGGACTGCCTGCTGGTGAAAGCGGGTTCCGGCGCACTGACCCTTGGCCAGCCAAACTCCCCGGGCGTACCGGCTGATTTCGCGAAACACACCCTCACCTGCACCTATAACGATCTGAACACCGTTCGTGCGGCATTCGAGCAGTATCCACAGGAGATCGCCTGCATCATCGTTGAGCCGGTTGCGGGCAACATGAACTGCATTCCACCGCAGCCCGATTTCCTGCCGGGCCTGCGCGCCCTGTGCGATGAGTTTGGTGCGCTGCTGATTATCGACGAAGTGATGACCGGTTTCCGCGTCGCGCTCGCGGGTGCCCAGTCATATTATGGCGTAGAGCCGGATCTGACCTGTCTCGGCAAAATCATCGGCGGCGGTATGCCGGTGGGCGCGTTCGGGGGGCGCAAGGATGTGATGGAAGCCCTGGCACCAACGGGGCCGGTTTACCAGGCGGGTACGCTCTCCGGTAACCCGATTGCTATGGCGGCGGGCTTCGCCTGCCTGACAGAAGTCTCCCAGCCTGGCATTCACGAAACCCTGACTGAGCGCACGACGCAGCTGGCAAACGGTCTGCTGGAAGCGGCTGAAGAGGCGGGTATTCCGCTGGTGGTAAACCACGTGGGCGGGATGTTCGGGATCTTCTTCACGGAAGCCCAAGCCGTGACAAGCTATCAGGATGTGGTGAAGTGCGACGTTGAACGCTTCAAGCGTTTCTTCCACCTGATGCTGGAAGAAGGCGTCTACCTGGCACCGTCTGCTTTTGAAGCTGGCTTTATGTCCGTGGCGCACAGCGAAGAGGATATCAATAACACCATCGACGCGGCGCGTAAGGTGTTTGCGAAGTTGTAAGCACGTGCGGCGTGATGCCCTCACCCCGGCCCTCTCCCCGTGGGAGAGGGAGCAAACCCTAAAACGTCAATCTTAGGATTGACGTTTACTTTTATTACCGACTCTGCTTTCTCAACAGATAAATAAAATACGGCGCGCCGATAAAGGTCGACAGCAAACCCGCCGGGATCTGATACGGGAACAGCACCATTCTTCCGCACCAGTCCGCCACCACCAGCATCACCCCGCCCGTCAGGGCAGACATCACGATATGCGGCATCGTCCGACGGAATCCCATCATTCTGGCGATATGCGGCGCCATCAACCCAACAAAACTCAGTGGACCAATGGTCATGGTGGCCGTGGCCGTCAGGCACGCCGCCAGCAGTAACAGCGCGACGCGCGTTGGCGTTAACGCCATGCCGACCGCACGTGCGGTTTCACTCCCCAGCGGCAGGATCGTCATCCAGCGGCGGCACAGGGGCACAATCGCCAGCAGCACGATCATTACGATCCCGGAATGCACCACCTGACTACCGGTGGCGTTGTACGTTGAGCCGGAGATCCAGGTCAGGATCTTCGCCATCCGCGGATCGCCGCTCGCCTGCAGCATCATCAGCAGCATGGTAAAGGCGGTGCTGAGCGCCATCCCGGCCAGCAGCATCCGGTGAGGCGAAAACCCGCCGCGGCCTGACGCAATCAGAATGATCATCAGCGTCACCGCCGCCCCGATGCTTCCGGCAGGCATCAGCCAGCCAAAGGCATTTCCCGGCACAAGGAACAGCATCAGCACCACGCCAAACGCGGCTCCCGAACTGATACCCAGCACTTCCGGGCTGGCCATCGGATTGCCGGTCAGGCGCTGGATAATACAGCCCGCGACCGCCAGCATCACCCCGGCAATCAACGCCGAGAGGATCCGCGGCCAGCGCCACTGCAGCAGTTCCTGGAGCAAATCGCCCGTTGCCCAGTGCCAACCCGTCGCATCGCGCCCGAAAGCAAGCGCCACAAACGAGACGATGATCAGCACCGCCAGCCCGGCGAGGCTGAACCACAGCACCGACTGACGCTCGGCATAAACTTTATCCCCCGCGTCCATCGCGGGAGCGCTCATGCTGCGCAGACGTGGCAACAGCCACAGCAACAGCGGCGCGCCAACCAGTGCCGTTACCGACCCGGTAGAGACTTCCATCCAGACGCGCGCCAGCCAGAGAATGATTTGATCGGAAAGCCAGAGGATCAGCGCTCCAATTAGCGGGGCCAGCAGCAGTCGCGCCAGCAGGCGACGCGCACCGAGCATTTTTGCCAGCAGCGGGGCAAACAGCCCGATAAAGCCGATAATCCCAACCGCATTAACCAGCAATGCGCTGAGGACAATCGCCAGCGTCAGCGCCGCCAGACGCGCCAGGGAGAGCGCCAGCCCCAGATTGCGGGCTACGCCGTCATCCAGCCCCATCAGCGTCAGCGGACGTAACAGCAGCAGCGTCAACATGGCGCCGCCAACAAGCTGCGGCCACAGACGCTGCACACTACTCCAGTCGGTCTGGGTCAGCGTGCCGGTACTCCACAGGAACATGCTTTGCAGCTGATCGTGATGAAACAGCACCAGCAGCTGGTTGATTGCCCCACAGTAGAGGCTCACCACCAGCCCTGCGAGGATCAGCGTCACTGGCGAGAGGCGTTTCCCCCACGCCACGCCGAAGACCAGCGCGCCTACCACGCACGCGCCTGCAAGCGCGGCAAACTGCGAGGTTAACGCGCCAGGCAGTGCCCACAGCGTGGTCACCGTGATCCCAAGCTGGGCACCGGTCGCGACGCCAAGCGTTGTAGGCTCGGCCAGCGGGTTACGCAAAACCTGCTGGAACAGGACGCCCACCAGCCCTAACCCGGCCCCGACCAGCAGCGAAATCGCCAGACGCGGCAGCAGGCTGTAGTGGAACAGCATTTGCTGAATATTATCGATATCCGGCGCAGCCAGGGCCGCGCCCCACTGCCCGCGCGGTAAGGCGGTCGAGAGGTTAAACCAGGTCAAAGCCAGCGCGGTCAGGAAAATCAGAGCCAGCAACAGCGCCGGGAAACGGGCAATACGCGTACTCATGCTTTTCCCCCCAGCGCGTTATCCAGCACCCGGGCGAAGTGCATGGCCGACAGCGTCGCGCCGTAGAACCAGACCGCCGGTGCACGCGTAAAGCGTTGCTCACGCACGAACGGCATCGCCTGCCACAGCGGTGTCGCCATCAGCGCCTGCATTTCACGCTCGTTGCCGTGATCGAAGCACAGCACGTCCACATCGCGGAACGCCGCCAGACGGTCGATACCGACGGCGGTGCTGCCCCAGAAGGTCATCTCCCCTTCCCAGGCATTAGGAATGCCAAAGCTATCGAGCACTTCCTGGAACAGACAGTTTTTGCCGAAGACCAGCATATGGCGCGCATCCAGCAGCGTCACCATCAGCAGCGGGCGGTCTCCGCGATGGGCAAAACGCGGCTTCAGGGCGTCAATCAGAGCATCAAACTCAGCGAAATGTTGTTTGGCTTCCGCCTCACGGTTGAGGAAATGCGCCATCTCGTTGATGGAGTTTTTCGCCATCGTCAGCGGTTTTTTACCGTCACTGAAGGAGAACCCCCGCCCAGGGGCAATACGCGCCATTGTCTCTTCTGACGGGCCATAACCCGCGGACCAGAACAGAAATGACGGCTTCATCTGCGTCAGCAGCTCAAGATTAGGCTCTGTTCGCAGACCAATATCAATGACCGAATCGGGTAGCGCCGGCTCGTTCACCCACAGCCGGTAGTTGGGAATATCGGCCACGCCATACGGCGTGACGCCCAGCGCCATCATCAGTTCAACAGGCAGCCACTCCAGCGCCACAATACGGTGTGGATCGACGGCAGCAGCCCGCGCGAGGTTCATCTTTAACAGCAGCGGTGAAAGTGCCATGGCCGTCAGCAGGCGACGGCGGCTCAACAAGGTAGAATTCAGCATCAGTAAACAAAGCTCACCGGAGCAGCCCCGCCTGGATGAGGCAGGATCCCCATAGGAATACCGTAGATGTGTTCCAGCGTTTCGCTCCGCATCAGTTCAGACGGCGAACCCTCGGCAATCATCTCCCCGCCGCGAAGGGCGACAAGATAATCGCAGTAGCGCGCCGCCATGTTGATATCGTGCAGCACCGCAATAACCGTCAGGCCACGCTGCTGGCTCAGGCGATGAACCAGCGCGAGAACATCAACCTGATGAGCGATATCCAGTGCGGAAGTGGGTTCGTCGAGCAGCAGGCAGCGGCTGTCCTGCGCGACCAGCATCGCAATCCACGCGCGCTGACGTTCGCCCCCGGAAAGGCTGTCGACCAGACGGTGCGCCAGCGGCTTTAATCCCACCAGCGCAATCGCCTCTTCCACTTTCTCTCTGTCGGCGACACCGAAGCGCCCTAGTGCGCCATGCCACGGATAACGCCCGATTGCCACCAGCTCACGCACCGTCATCCCTTCTGCCTGAGGCAATTGCTGCGGCAGATAGGCGACTTTGCGCGCAAAGGCTTTACTGCTCCAGCTCTCCAGAGGCTGTTCGTCCAGCAAAATATCCCCTTCAGAAGGCGGCTGATGACGGCCCAGCATTTTAAGTAACGTCGATTTACCGGAACCATTGTGACCAATCAGGCCGGTAACTTTACCTGCGGGGAACGTCAACGAGAGCGGATGCAGCAAGGTGCGCCCGGGAACACGAAAGGAGAGTTGATTGAGCGTAAAGGTGGTATCGGATTGCGTTTTATTATCCTGCATATCAGCCAACTTAAATAAAAAGGGCACGGCGAACCGTGCCCGAAGAGAGATTAGAAGCGGAAGGTCGCGGTAGCCACAACCTGACGCTCAGCACCCCAGAAGCAACCGTAGGTGTTAAAGCAGCTGGCAACGTACTCACGATCGAACAGATTGTTCACATGCAGCGCCACGTTTGACCCCGCCATGCCAACGCGTGCCAGATCGTACCTGACCAGCGCATCAACGACGGTGTAGCTGCCCACTTTGAAGGAGTTAGCCGGATCACCATAGCTTGAGCCCGTATAACGCACGCCGATGCCCAGCGTCAGACCAGACAGCGGACCATCATACATTGTGTAATCACCCCATACAGATGCCATGTGTTTCGGCACCTGGGCTGGTGTGTTGCCTTTGTAGTTAGTATCTGTCGTGTATTCCGCATCGGTGTAGGTATAGGAGCCAACAACGTTAACGCTCGCAGAGAGGGCTGCTTTCGCTTCCAGCTCTACGCCACGGGCACGGATTTCACCACCTTCAACCGAGAAGAAAGAACCCGCCGGGTCCGCCATCAGGTTGTTAGTTTTGGTCAGCTGGTACAACGCACCGGTGACAACGATCGGACGATCGCTCGGAACGTATTTCACGCCCGCTTCGTATTGCTTGCCTTTAGATGGCGAGAACAGTTTACCCTGTGCATCAGTCTGCGAAGCCGGTTCAAACGATTCGCTGTAGCTAAAGTAAGGAGTTACACCGTTATCAAACAGGTAGTTAACACCGCCACGCCAGGTGAACTGGGTATCATCACGTTTGGAGGTGGTATTGGTCACACGGTTATAGGACTCCTGATCGGCCCAGTCATAACGACCGCCCAAGGTTACCAGCACTTTATCCCACTGCGCCTGATCCTGAACATACAGACCCGTCTGTTTCTGGCGATTAAGGATTTGATAAGGACCTGAATTAGCAGGATCTTTTGAACCGAAATCAAAATCGCTGTTCACAGGATTATAGAGATCCAGCAGCGGAACAGAATCGTCATAACCAAACCAGGAATTGATGTCATTCCGCATACGCATGAAGTCAACGCCAGTCAGCAGTATGTGGTCCACCTCGCCGGTAGAGAATTTGCTTTGCAACTGGGTATCAACGGTGAAGTTCTGCAATTTCTCATTATCGACAACATATTTACGCGCCAGATAATGGCCTTTATCAGCAGGCGCAAGCGCCGCACACTGTTTGTTGCCAGCATTTGCCGGATCGGTGCAGACGCCATAGCCGTAAACGCTGTTTTGCGAAGTTTTGTTCTCGGCAAAGCGCAGATTCTGACGCACGGTGAAGGTATCGTTAAATTCGTGGTCGAAGCTATACCCCACCATTTTCTGGTTCCGGGAATAGGTATTATTCTTCGCCCCTTCATTGAAGTTAGTCGGCAAACGCTCACCGTTTGGCAGTGGCTCCACTGTCCCCTCTTTTGGCAACCAGCCGTAGTAACCCGTTTCAGGCTCGTTCTGGAAATAAGAGAGGAAGGTAAATGTGGTTTTATCATCCGGACGCCATGAGAAAGATGGCGCGATAGCATAACGCTGCTCTTTCGCACGCTCCTGCTGAGCGTTATTTGAACGCGCAACCCCCGTTAAGCGATAAGAATAAACACCGTCGTCATCAATCGCATCGCTAAAGTCAAACCCGGTCTGGAACAGGCTATCCGTGCCCACTTTGAACTGGATCTCTTTCAGGGGATCGGTTGTTGGGCGCTTACTGACCATGTTCAGCAAACCGCCAGGGCTGCTTTTGCCGTACAGAACGGAAACCGGACCGCGCATGATCTCGGCGCGCTCCAGCATATAAGGATCAATAACGGCGTCGTTATAGAAGTTCCCCTGCATTTTCATGCCATCGAGGTAGTTATTTTGAGACTGACCATCGGCCGCAAAACCGCGAATAATCAAGTAGTCATAGGTGTTTGATGCACCACGGGTGCCTACCGCAACGCCAGGGGTGTAACTCAATGCTTCTTTAACCGAGCGCGGTTGATGCAGTGCCATCTCTTCGGCTGTTACCACTGAAATAGATTGCGGTACCTTTTGAATGGGGGTGTCCGTTTTGGTCCCGGTCGCGGATTGTCTTGCTGCGATGGTAGCAGCTGGCCCCCAGGCACTTTCCTGTGCAGCCGGAGCGGCAGTGACAGTGATGGTTTCTTCTTTTTTCGGGGTTTCGGCAGCATGGGTATAAGCAGACATGCCGGCAACCGCTGTGGCTACGACAACTGCGATTTTACGCAGCGACGTGTTAATTGGCTGAGCAGTATTGGAAAGCGCCATGGTGTATCTCTGATAGAAAAGTGAATGATAACGTAAACGAGAATTATTATTATGACCGCAGCATAATAGGCGAAACGTTGGCTGCATAGCAAGCAGGAAGCGGCCCTACGAGAATTAAGGGTTTAAGAAATAACCAGGAGAAAACGAAGGGTTAATCAGAATTAAAACGAGGGTTAATAAAATGGGGAAAACGGGTAAAAAAATCCCCCCTTTCGGGGGGACCTTGAACGGTTAGTTACCGCCGAACATATCTCTAATCCAGCCCGCGACACCGTCGCTGTCTTTCTTCTCGTTCTGCTGCTGCGGCTGTTGTTGCTGCGGCTGCTGAGGCTGAGAAGACTGGTCGAACGGGTTGCCCGTCGGCTGCTCTGGCTGACTCTGCTGGCACAGGGAATCCGGGTTCGTTGTCCAGACAGGCAAGGTACGCATACCGCCGCCACAGACAAAGTTTCCGGAACTGTCCACGCCCATATCCACGATATCCTCCGGCGCAACCAGGTTTAGCGGCACCGGAGACTGATTCGCCAGATAACGCTGGTAAATCGACATCGCCCCGCTCGCACCATACAGTTTGGTTGGCTGGTTGTTGTCGCGGCCCACCCAGGTGATCACCACTTCACGACCATCGATACCGGCAAACCAGGTATCGACGTTGTTGTTGGTCGTCCCGGTTTTGCCCGCCAGATGCAGGCCCGGATACTTCGCCCCCAGCTGACGGCCGGTACCACGCTGCACAACCTGCTGCATCGTCCACAGCGTCATGTAGGCTGCCTGCGCCGGAACGGCGCGTTCCGCCTGCGGGAAGCTCTGATACAGCACGGAGCCATCTTCGGCAATCACCGAGCGCAGGGCTGACAGCGGTGCACGGTTACCACCGCTGGCAATGGTCTGGAACGCCTGTGCCACTTCGATTGGCGTCAGGTTTAACGCCCCCAGGATCATGGCTGGCACAGGATGCAGCTGATCTTTGGCGACGCCCAGTTTCTGCCAGGTGTCGACAATCGCCGGCAGACCCAGTGCCATCCCCAGGTTTACCGTCGGCACGTTCATGGAGCGGGTCAACGCATCCACCAGCATTACCTGGCCGCTGAACTGTTTATCATCGTTCTGCGGTGACCAGACCTGGCCGTTAGGCTGACGCAGGGAGATCGGCGCGTCGGCAATCCAGGTATTCAGGCGATACAGATTTGGCTGGCTCAGGGCAGTGAGATAGGTTGCTGGCTTCGCCAGTGAACCGATCGAACGACGCGCCTGCATAGCACGGTTGTAACCTGCAAACTGCGGCTCAGCCCCGCCCACCATCGCACGGACTTCACCCGTGTTACGGTCAACCACCACCATCGCGGTTTCCAGGTCGCTCAGCTTACGCTGTTTCTTCAGCGCCGGAATGCCCTCAACGGCCGCTTTTTCTGCCGCATCCTGCGCCACGGAGTCAAAGGTGGTAAAGATCTTCACGCCGGAGAGATCTTTCACTTTATCACCGAGCTTGCTCTGCAACTCCTGACGCACCAGCTGCATAAACGCAGGCTGAGGCGAAATCACACCGCCGCGCGGCTGCACGCCAAGCGGACGTGCGCTCAGCATGTCGTAGAGCTCTTGGTCAATCACCTGCTGTTGTTGCAGCAGACGCAGCACCAGGTTACGACGCTCCAGCGCCAGTTTCGGGTTACGCCACGGGTTATAGATGGACGCCCCTTTCACCATGCCCACCAGCAGGGCCTGCTGGTCCAGGCTCAGCTCTTCCACCGGACGGCCAAAGTAGTACAGGCTCGCCAGCGGGAAACCGCGGATTTCGTTATCACCGCTCTGACCGAGATAGACCTCGTTCATATACAGCTCAAGGATACGATCCTTGCTGTAACGCGCATCCATCAGCACGGCCATGTACGCTTCGTTGGCTTTACGCCAGTAAGAGCGCTCGCTGGAGAGGAACAGGTTCTTCACCAGCTGCTGGGTAAGCGTACTCGCCCCCTGTACCGTACGGCCCGCCGTCAGGTTGGCCAGCACCGCACGGCCAATGGAGTAGAGGCTGATACCATCATGCTCGTAGAAGTGACGGTCTTCGGTTGCCAGCAGCGTGTCCACCAGCAGGTCCGGGAAACCGTTACGGGCGACGAACAGACGCTGCTCACCGTTCGCCGAAGAGAGCATGGTGATAAGACGCGGATCGAGACGGAAGAAACCGAACTGGCGGTTGTTATCCATGTTCTCGATGGTTTCCAGACGATCGCCGTCAAAGGTCAGACGCGCACGCACCTGCCCCTCTTTGCTGTCCGGGAAATCGAACGGACGACGGATCATCTCAATGCTTTTCGCCTGCACGGTAAATTCGCCAGGACGCGTCATTTTCGACACCTGACGATACTGGGTGGCCTCCAGCAGTTTCACCATCTCGTTCTTACTGATCGACATGTCAGGCTCAAGGTTCACCATGCGGCCATACACTGCCGCCGGCAATTGCCAGACTTTTCCGTCGATACGGCTGCGGATCTTCTGATCCAGATAAACGCCGTAGATCGCCATCAGTACAACAAAAACAATGAACAGCTTCAGCAGCAGCCAGAACCAGCCGCGTTTACCCCGAGGCTTACGCCCTTTGCCTTTTCCTTTACGCGGCATCGGTTCTTCATCCTCATAATCGTCTTCATAGTCATCGTCATAGTCCTCATCTCTGAGGCGACGACGGCTCACCTTTACTTTGGCCGGACGCGTTGGTTTTCCCTTACGCCCAATTGGCTCGCGGTCATTCCCCGCCATGCTTTTTCTCCGCAACGTTCAGGCGCAAAGGCCCGATTCTCATTTCTTCCACTGACCTGTGAAAGAAGAAATCTCTCAAAATTGCTTTTCTCCCTCTCCCTGTGGGAGAGGGTCGGGGTGAGGGCATCAGGCCGCACTCCCCTTTACGAATATTTCTTCGTCCGCCGTGTCGGTGCCGTATTCGCCGGATCGTCCGGCCAGACATGTTTGGGATAACGCCCTTTCATCTCTTTTTGCACTTCACGGTAGCTCCCCGCCCAGAATGCGCCCAGATCGCGGGTAATCTGCAGCGGGCGATGCGCAGGTGACAACAGCTCAAGCACCACGGGCACGCGCCCTTCGGCAATGGATGGCGTGGTCGCCTCGCCAAACATCTCCTGCATCCGTACCGCCAGCGCCGGTGGATTATCCTCGTGATAACGAATGGCAATCCGGCTGCCGGTCGGCACAGTGTAATGCCCTGGCAGTTCACTATCCAGACGTTGACGTAACGACCAGTCGAGTAAATTCTGTAACGCGACCTTAACATCAAGCGCTTTTAACGCCCGCAGCGAGTGTACACCGCTCATTTGCGGCAGGAGCCAGGTTTCCAGCGACGCAAGTAACGTGTCATCATCCACCGCCGGCCAGGCATACTCGGGCAACCAGCGCGCGGCGCAGTGCAGACGAATACGGTACTGTTCGGCCTCCGGGGTCCAGTTCAGAACACCTAAACCTTTTTCGCGAATACCGTTTAGCATCGCCTGGTGCAACTCCTCTTCCGATGGCTTTGCCAGCGGCTTCGTCGCCAGGGTCAGTTTACCTATCTGGCTACGACGAAATGCCTTCAGGGTACCCTGCGCATCATCCCACTCGACGATGTCGGACTGCTGAAGCAACTGCGGACAGGCGCGCGTGAGGGCATCGATATCCACAGCCACGGCCTGCAAAATTCGGGCATCGGGCGAGTGGCTACCCTGCAACAAGAGCGGCGCAATCAGCCATTCATGGCGCGTCAGGGCGTCATCGCTGTCCAGCATCGCACCCATGCCGTTTGCCAGCTGGTAGCGTCCATCCAGCCCGCGACGACGCGCGATCCTGTCGGCAAACGCCTGCGCCAGGAGAGGCGCAATGCTGTCAGCGTCCGGCGTACCACCACGGCTGTTAAGCCGTTTACAGAGCTGCTGCGCGCGGTGCTGCCAGTTCCCCTGATTACGTGAAAAGGCCTGCGCCAGATCGCAATTTGCACCACGCGGCGGCTCCTCAAGGATAGCCGCCAGTTTCGCCGCCGTGGCAATTTCATCATCCCCCTGAGCGGCCACCAGCATCGCCGCCAGCCGGGGATCGTTACCCAGCGCGGCCATTTTCTGCCCACGTGATGATAGCCTTTCGCCGTCCAGCGCCCCGAGCTGGGTCAGCAACGCGCGCGCCGCCGCCAGGTTTACCGCGGGAGGCGCATTGAGCCAGGTTAACTGCGCGGGATCGGGGCAACCCCACTGCAACAGTTCCATGATCAGCCCCGAAAGATCGCTTTGTAAAATTTCCGGCGTGCTCTGCACAGCCGCGCGTTCGGCCTGTTCTGCACTGATGAGATGTAAACAGATGCCCGGCTCAAGACGCCCGGCACGGCCAGCTCGCTGAACCATCGACGCCTGGCTGATGCGTTGCGTCAGCAGCTTTGTCAGCCCGGTGCGCGGGTCAAAACTGGCCATCCTCTCCTGGGCGCTGTCCACCACCAGGCGAATGCCTTCAATGGTCAGACTGGTTTCGGCAATATTGGTGGCCAGTACCACTTTACGCTGCCCCGTCGGCGCGGGAAGGATGGCCTTGCGCTGGTCACTCAACGACAGTGCGCCGTAGAGCGGGCAGAGTATTACGTCGCTGCCCACCCGGGCGGCAAGCTGCTCCTGCACCCGCTGGATTTCGCCAACGCCCGGCAAAAACAGCAGCAGCGAACCGGATTCCTGACGAAGCAAGTCAGCCGTGGCGATCGCCACCGCTTCATCGAAACGCTGATGGGCAGGAAGCGGCTGATAGCGGCGCTCAACCGGAAACGCGCGCCCTTCGGAGGTGATGACCGGCGCATCCGGTAACGTCTGCTGTAGCCGCTCGTTATCCAGCGTGGCCGACATGATGAGTAGTCGGAGATCGTCCCGTAACCCCTGCTGGACGTCCAGCAACAGCGCCAGCGCCAGATCCGCCTGCAGGCTGCGCTCGTGGAACTCATCCAGAATCACCAGCCCGATGCCGGACAGTTCCGGATCGTTTTGCAGCATACGGGTGAGGATCCCTTCGGTCACCACTTCAAGCCGCGTGGACGGGCCGACGCAGGTTTCGGCGCGCATACGGTAGCCTACCGTCTCGCCCGGTTTTTCATTCAGCAGTTCCGCCAGGCGCTGCGCCACGTTGCGCGCAGCCAGCCTGCGCGGCTCCAGCAGGATAATCTTCCCGCTGATAATGCCTGCGTTGAGAATGTGCAGCGGTAGCCAGGTGGATTTACCGGCACCCGTAGGGGCGTTAAGTAAAACCTGCGGGGCATCCTGCAAGGCAGCGAGCAGTTCAGGAAGGACGACGGCGACCGGCAATGAGGACACTAACAGCTCCAGAGGGTTAACATTAGTCGGCGTACATTGTAGCATCGGCGCATATCATTACCGAGTCCCCTGTATGTCTGAGTCGAAACGACTGTTTTTCGCCATTGAGCTTCCCGCGCCGATCCAACGGCAAATTGTTCGCTGGCGCGCCGAACACTTCCCGCCCGAAGCGGGCCGCCCGGTTGCTGCGGCAAACCTCCACCTGACGCTGGCTTTTCTGGGCGACGTCAGCGGCGAGAAACAGCGCGCCCTGGCGGCGATGGCCGGTCGGATTTCCCAGCCGGGATTTACGCTGACCCTTGACGATGCGGGGCAGTGGCTCCGCTCCCGCGTCGTCTGGCTGGGCACGCGCCAGCCGCCGCGCGGATTATTACAGCTTGCGAATATGCTGCGCGCCCAGGCGGCACGCAGCGGGTGTTACCAGAGCCCGCAGCCGTTTCATCCTCACATTACCCTACTGCGCGATGCCGGTCAGGCCGTTGCTATCCCGCCACCGGGATTTCACTGGGCCTTTCCGGTGACCTCTTTCGCGCTGTACGAATCTGTTTTTTCACAAGGACGCACCCGCTATACGCCGCTCCAGCGCTGGACGCTGGGCGATACCCTAAGGAATTCTGATGAAGTTTAGTCCTGCACTGCAACACGCCACGCTTATTCAACGCTACAAGCGTTTTCTCGCTGATGTCGTCACCCCTGAAGGGGAGCCGTTAACGCTGCACTGCCCCAACACCGGGGCAATGACGGGATGTGCGACACCGGGTGACACGGTCTGGTATTCCACTTCAGAAAATACTAAACGCAAATATCCTCACACCTGGGAAATGACGCAAACCCAACAAGGGGCTTTTATTTGCGTTAACACCCTGCGCGCGAATCAATTAGTTAAGGAGGCTCTGACTAACGGAACCCTTCCCGAACTGGTGGGTTATGGCACCCATAAATCTGAAGTGAAATATGGCGATGAAGGCAGCAGAATTGACTTTATGTTACAGGCGGAAGACCGTCCCGAGTGCTATATTGAAGTCAAATCAGTCACGTTAGCGGATCAGGAAAACGGCTATTTCCCGGATGCAGTCACGCTACGGGGACAAAAGCATCTGCGGGAGCTGATGAGTGTTGCGGCGGCGGGCAAACGCGCCGTACTGCTGTTTGCGGTTTTGCACTCAGCCATTGAACGGTTTTCTCCAGCCCGCCATATTGATCTTAAATACGCGCAATTGTTGAATGAGGCACAAAAGCAGGGGGTAGAGGTTTTGGCTTATAAAGCGGAACTTTCTGCCGATAATATGACTCTGAGATCCTCTCTTCCCATTGTCTTATAAGGGAATAGACGATTGATGAATAAGTGTTCTGGCCGCGTGCGCAAATACGCTTTTCCTCACAGGCTTGTCAAGTGTTACGTTTAGATAATTGCCATACGGAAAAGCATCTGCTATTTATAGCGACCTGATTTTTCCCCCAACACGGGGATCGATAGTGCGTGTTAAGGAGAAGCAACATGCAAGAAGGGCAAAACCGTAAAACATCGTCCCTGAGTATTCTCGCCATCGCTGGGGTGGAGCCGTATCAAGAGAAACCGGGCGAAGAGTATATGAATGAAGCCCAGCTGTCGCACTTCAAGCGTATTCTTGAAGCATGGCGTAATCAACTCAGGGATGAAGTCGATCGCACCGTTAGTCATATGCAGGATGAAGCGGCTAACTTCCCGGATCCGGTAGACCGTGCCGCTCAGGAAGAAGAGTTCAGCCTTGAACTGCGTAACCGTGACCGCGAGCGCAAACTGATCAAAAAGATCGAAAAAACGCTGAAGAAGGTCGAGGACGAAGATTTTGGCTACTGCGAATCCTGTGGTGTTGAAATTGGCATTCGTCGCCTGGAAGCGCGCCCGACCGCCGATCTGTGCATCGACTGTAAAACGCTGGCAGAAATCCGCGAAAAACAGATGGCGGGTTAATCCCGGTCCTGTTTACCCACTCCAAAGGCGGGAGTCTCTCCCGCCTTATTACTGTTGATATGTCTGAATCTCACTATATCGGGCGCTTCGCGCCATCCCCCTCCGGTGAATTACATTTCGGCTCGTTAATTGCCGCTCTCGGCAGCTACCTGCAGGCTCGCGCACGCCTGGGTAAATGGCTCGTCCGCATTGAAGATATTGATCCTCCACGTGAAGTTCCCGGTGCAGCAGACACCATTCTGCGTCAGCTGGAACATTACGGTCTTCACTGGGACGGCGACGTTGTCTGGCAATCAACACGTCACGACGCCTACCGGGAACGTCTGGCCTGGCTCGCTGAGCAAGGGCTCTCATATAACTGCACCTGTACCCGCGCGCGCATACAGAGCGTGGGGGGCGTCTATGACGGCCACTGCCGCACGCTCAACCACGGCCCGGAAAACGCCGCCGTTCGCCTGATCCAGCGTGCCCCTGTGCTCCACTTTAACGACCTGCTCTCTGGCGACATTCATGCGGATGAACGGCTGGCACGGGAAGATTTTATTATCCACCGCCGTGACGGGCTGTTTGCCTATAACCTGGCGGTGGTGGTGGATGACCACTTTCAGGGCGTCACCGAAATTGTGCGCGGAGCCGATCTGGTTGAACCTACGGTGCGGCAAATAGCGTTGTATCACCAGTTTGGCTGGACGGCACCGGATTACATTCATCTGCCGCTGGCCGTCAACGAGCGGGGCGATAAGCTGTCGAAGCAAAACCACGCCCCCGCCCTGCCAGAGGGCGATCCGCGCCCCGTTTTGATCGACGCGTTACGATTTCTCAACCAGAATGTAACCAACGAATGGCAGGATCTTTCCATTGACGAATTGCTGAAACTGGCCGTTGCCACCTGGTCGCTCACGAGCGTGCCAAAAATCCAGCATTCTCAAATGCGTTGCGCTGAGCTATGATTAGCCGCTTTTTTCATAACAAAACACACTACGAGGTGTACCATTTTTACCCGAGTCGCTAATTTTTGCCGTAAAGTGCTAAGCCGCGAAGAGAGCATGGCGAATGACGCTATTGCGCAACCACAGATGTCGGTTATCCCGCGTGAGCAGCACAATATTTCCCGCAAAGATATCAGTGAAAATGCCCTCAAGGTGCTCTATCGTCTGAATAAAGCGGGCTACGAGGCCTATCTCGTTGGCGGTGGAGTACGTGATTTACTGCTGGGCAAAAAACCCAAAGATTTCGACGTGACGACCAGCGCCACGCCCGAACAGGTGCGTAAATTATTCCGCAATTGCCGTCTCGTTGGCCGCCGTTTCCGTCTGGCACACGTCATGTTTGGGCCGGAAATTATTGAGGTGGCGACGTTCCGTGGTCACCACGAAGCGGGCGCATCCGATCGCACAACTTCCCAGCGTGGCCAGAACGGTATGCTGCTGCGCGACAACATCTTCGGTTCGATCGAAGAAGATGCCCAGCGTCGCGATTTCACCATCAACAGCCTTTACTACAGCGTGGCGGATTTCACCGTGCGTGATTACGTCGGCGGCATGCAGGATCTGAAAGAGGGCCTGATTCGCCTGATCGGCACGCCGGAAACCCGGTATCGCGAAGATCCGGTGCGTATGCTGCGCGCCGTGCGTTTCGCCGCCAAGCTGGATATGCGCATCAGCCCGGAGACGGCAGAGCCGATCCCGCGTCTGGCGACGCTTATCAATGACGTACCGCCAGCCCGCCTGTTCGAAGAAGCGCTCAAACTGCTGCAAGCCGGTCACGGATTTGCCACCTATAACCTGCTGCGCGAATACAACCTTTTCCAGCCGTTATTCCCGTCCATTACCCGCTACTTCACCGAAAATGGTGACAGCCCAATGGAACGCATGATTGCGCAGGTGCTGAAGAATACCGACACCCGTATCCGCAACGATATGCGCGTGAACCCGGCGTTCCTGTTTGCGGCGATGTTCTGGTATCCGCTGCTGGAAACGGCTCAGCGCATTACCCAGGAAAGCGGCCTCGCCTATTATGACGCTTTTGCCCTGGCGGCAAACGACGTACTAGACGAAGGCTGCCGTACGCTGGCCATTCCGAAACGTATTACCACGCTGGTGCGCGATATCTGGCAGCTTCAGCTGCGTATGTCCCGTCGTCAGGGCAAACGCGCCTGGAAGCTGATGGAGCATCCTAAGTTCCGCGCGGCCTTTGATCTGCTCTCTCTGCGTGCTGAAATTGAACGCAACCAGGAGCTGCAGCGTCTGGCGCAGTGGTGGGCCGAGTTCCAGGTCTCCGCACCGCCGGAGCAGAAAGACATGCTCACTGGCCTTGATGAAGAGCCGGCGCCGCGTCGTCGTCACCGTCGTCCGCGCAAGCGCGCACCGCGTCGCGAAGGCACGGCATGACCCTCGCGTATATCGCTATCGGCAGCAATCTGGCCTCTCCTCTGGAGCAGGTTAATGCTGCCGTTCAGGCGCTGGGTGAGATCCCCCAGAGCCGCATTGTGGCGGTCTCCTCGTTTTACCGTACACCGCCGCTCGGCCCGCAGGATCAGCCTGATTACCTGAATGCCGCCGTGGTGCTGGACACCGCGCTGGATGCCGAAACGTTGCTTGATAACACCCAGCGCATTGAGCTGCAACAAGGTCGCGTGCGTAAAGCAGAGCGCTGGGGGCCACGTACCCTTGACCTCGACATCATGCTGTTTGGCAACGAGGTGATTAACACTTCACGCCTGACGGTGCCGCATTACGACATGAAAAATCGCGGATTTATGCTCTGGCCGCTGTTTGAAGTCGCCCCCGATCTCACCTTCCCGGACGGCATCCCGCTCAGGGAGATCCTGGACAACCTCCACGCAGAAAAACCCGCTCGCTGGTAAGCTTGTGCCCCCGCGCATTAGCCACAAAATAATTGTGGCTAATAGACGACCTAAAATCATTGTTCCCTCGAATGTTACTGTTAGAATGCGCAAAGATTCGCTTTGGGTTATCAGGAAACAGTATGAAACCAACCACCATCTCCTTACTGCAGAAATGCAAACAGGAAAAGAGACGCTTCGCCACCATCACCGCATATGACTACAGCTTCGCCAAACTGTTTGCCGAAGAGGGGATCAACGTCATGCTGGTCGGGGACTCGTTAGGGATGACGGTACAAGGACATGACTCTACCCTGCCGGTCACGGTCGAGGATATTGCTTACCACACCCGAGCCGTGCGCCGTGGTGCACCTGCCTGCCTTCTGCTTTCCGATCTGCCGTTTATGGCCTACGCCACGCCGGAGCAGGCTTTCGACAATGCGGCGGCCGTGATGCGCGCCGGTGCTAATATGGTCAAAATCGAAGGCGGCGCCTGGCTGGTGGAGACGGTAAGAATGCTCACCGAACGCGCCGTGCCGGTGTGCGGACATTTGGGCCTTACGCCACAGTCCGTCAATATCTTTGGCGGTTACAAGGTGCAGGGCCGCGGTGATGCCGCGCAGGCGCTGTTTGACGATGCCCTCGCGCTGGAAGCGGCGGGCGCACAGCTGCTGGTGCTGGAATGTGTACCGGTTGAGCTGGCAAAACGCATCACCGACGCGCTGTCTATTCCGGTCATCGGGATTGGGGCTGGCAACGTGACCGACGGTCAGATTCTGGTGATGCACGACGCCTTTGGCATCACCGGCGGCCATATCCCGAAATTCGCCAAAAATTTCCTTACTGAAGCGGGCGACATGCGCGCTGCGGTCAGGCAGTATATTGCCGACGTCGAATCCGGTGTTTACCCGGGTGAAGAACACAGTTTCCATTAAGGAGTCTCGTTGTGCTAATCATTGAAACCCTGCCGCTGCTTCGCCAGCATATTCGCCGTGCACGACAGGAAGGTAAACGTATCGCACTGGTCCCGACCATGGGTAACCTGCATGACGGCCATATGAAACTGGTCGACGAAGCGAAAGCCCGTGCAGATATCGTGGTGGTCAGTATCTTCGTTAATCCGATGCAGTTTGACCGCGCGGACGACCTGGCGCGCTATCCTCGTACGCTGCAGGAAGATTGCGAGAAGCTGAAAAAGCGCCATGCGGACTTCGTCTTTGCGCCGGCACCTGCAGATGTCTACCCTCAGGGTACGGAAGAGTCCACGTACGTTGATGTCCCGGGCATTTCGACCATGCTCGAAGGGGCCAGCCGTCCAGGCCACTTCCGCGGCGTGTCTACCATCGTCAGCAAGCTGTTCAATCTGGTGCAGCCGGACGTTGCCTGCTTTGGTGAGAAAGATTTCCAGCAGCTGGCGCTGATCCGTAAGATGGTTGCCGACATGGGTTATGATATCGAGATCGTGGGCGTGCCGATTGTACGTGCCAAAGACGGTCTGGCGCTCAGCTCCCGTAACGGCTATCTGACCGCTGACCAGCGTAAAATTGCCCCAGGATTAAGCAAAGTCATGAATACCATGGCAGAGCAACTGTCGGCGAAAGAGTTGACCGCTGAAGAGATCGTGGCCCTGGCTGAACAAGCGCTGAACGATAAAGGCTTCCGCGCTGACGATATTCAAATCCGTGATGCTGACACGCTGCTTGAGTTAACCGACGCCAGCAAGCGCGCGGTTATTCTGGTGGCTGCATGGCTCGGCCAGGCGCGCCTTATCGACAACAAAGTGGTTGAACTGGCATAACCTTCTTACCCTCCCCTCTTACAGGAGGGGTTAACGCATGATTAAAGGTACACGTAATGATTCGCAAAATGCTGCAAGGTAAGCTTCACCGTGTGAAAGTCACGCAGGCCGACCTGCACTATGAAGGCTCCTGCGCGATCGATCAGGATTTTCTCGACGCGGCGGGTATTCTTGAAAACGAAGCGATTGATATCTGGAACGTGAACAATGGCAAACGCTTCTCCACCTACGCGATTGCCGCAGAGCGCGGGTCTAAGATCATCTCCGTTAACGGTGCCGCCGCGCACTGTGCAGACGTAGGGGATATTGTGATCATCGCGAGCTTCGTCATGATGTCCGACGAAGAGGCGCGCCGCTGGCAGCCTAAAGTCGCCTATTTTGAAGGCGACAACGAGATGAAACGCACCGCAAAGGCGATTCCGGTACAGGTTGCCTGATGTCGCCAGGAGCGGAGCCTTCAGGTTCCGCTCCTCAAAGGAAAAGAAAACATCCTTTTTTTGTATACATAGCCTCTCCTCTATTTATTTCCCCTATTTTCTCCTCTCTTAGCGTTTCTCTTGGTTTAAAAAAAACATTATTCTGAATGATATAATTAAAGGAATGATCTTTGCCATTTATAATCTAAACAATCCAATATAATTTGGCTGCAATAAAAATCGTCTCTCTCCGTTCATTCAAAACAAATTTAAAGATCATTTTCAATAACTTATCAAACATTCAATTTTTCTAATAATGGCTTTTAGCAATTTTAAATACCCAACCCATTCATAGATCCCTATCATCATTTTGCTTAAATTAAATCTGCACAATGTTTTTAAATGGAATTTAAATTATGTTAAAAAAAACGTTATTAGCTTCAGCTGTAACTTTGTTTGCAATGGGTTCTTTTTCAGCAATAGCAGACACCGATATCGGTTTAATCACCTTTGACGGTGCGGTAACAGACACAACGTGTAATATTTCCACCGCCAATGGCGAATCACAAAATAATATTACTATTACCTTACCGGTTGTTAAAAAATCTGATGTTGAATCAACCACCGTCGATACCGGTGTCGGCTCTAAGAATTTTGAACTGCTGCTCACCAACTGCCCAGGAACATTAAAGACTGCTTCAGCAAGCTTTATGTCAAAAAATATGGGTGCCATTGCAAACGGTACTATTGAACCTGACGCCAACGTAGCAGGCGCAGCAACCAACGTTGCACTTGCCTTGTATAATAATGCCCCAACCGAATCTTCTCGTATTATGGTCGGCCAGCCTGCTAATAATACGCAGAAAACCAATCTCACCGCCGGTTCCGGCAAGCTGTTCTATCGCGTTGCATACGTTCCGGGTTCCAACTGGGTGAAAGACACGAACCCAGTGCAGTCAGGTAAAGTCAGCGCCAACGCGTACTTCACCATGAGCTACGAATAATTTTATCCCTCCCGTTAATGTGCCCTGTTGGGCACATTTTTGCGTATTTATTGAGAGTTTACATGTACGTACTGAATATTAAGAGCGGACTAAAAGCCCTGCTGCTGGCCTCGATGAGCGTGTTTGCTCTTAACGCCAGTGCAGATATTGTGATTTCCGGCACCCGTGTCATTTATCCTGAATCGGCAAAAGACGTAACGGTGTCAATGGATAACCGTGGCACCCGGCCACTGCTGGTACAGACCTGGCTCGATGATGGAAGAGATACCACTAACCCTCAGGAACTTAAACTGCCTTTTATTGTGACGCCGCCCGTTTCGCGTGTTGAACCGCAAAAAGGGCAAACCGTCAGAATCACCTGGCTGGGTCAGGCATTGCCAAAAGATAAAGAGTCGCTGTTCTGGTTTAACGTTCTGGAAGTTCCACCGAAGGCTAAGGAGAGCGATAACCAAAGTATGCTTCAGCTTGCTTTCCGTACCCGCATTAAACTCTTTTTCCGTCCCACTGGGTTAAAAGGGGAACCGACAGACGCGGCCAAAAATCTTAAGTGGTCCCAAACCCGACAAGGGCAAAAAATCGTTTTAAGTGCGAAAAATGACTCGCCTTATTATGTGTCGCTGGCAAGTGCGGCGCTTATTTCAGGCGGTAAAAGTTACGAGATCGAAACGCATTATATTGCACCGTTCTCAAGCCAGACGATGAATGTGAAAAATTACACCTCATCCGGAAATAGCAAAATAACCTGGCAAGCCATTAATGATTTCGGTGGAATTGATAAGTATGAGTCTATACCGCATTGATTCCCTGTCAGCTTCAGAATATTCACAAAAACTATAATTAGCGTTGCCCTGGGACAGAGTTCATCATGCACTTTAGACGTTCGCTACTATGTTTATCGATAAGTGCGGTATTGCCGTTATGTGCATTTGCTGCTGAAAATAATAACGAAGAAGACGTGCAATTTAACGAGCAGTTTCTTTATAACACTGGCGCATCCATTGATATCAGTCGTTTTTCAAAAGGCAACCCTGTTATTGCCGGAACCTATAAGGTGAAGATGATCGTTAACGGGAAACCTTCCGTGACCACGGATCTTCTGTTTAAGGAGAATGGCACACCGCGCGCCACTCCCTGCATCACCCCGAAACTACTCACGCAGGCAAATGTCACCACCGAGCAACTGAAACACCCTGAGGAGGATTCAGCTGACACCTGTGTCTCTATGCCAGACGCCTATCCCGGCTCGCGTGTGGCTTACGATCCCTCCACACAGGAGTTAGACCTTTCCATTCCTCAGGCTTTCGTTATTCAGCGTCCAGCGGGATTTGTCGATCCTTCACTGTGGGAAGACGGGATCCCGGTGGCCATGCTCTCATGGGATCTTAACGGCTGGCACGCAGACATGCCGGATTCCAGCACTGATACGGCCTATGCAGGTCTGCGCTATGGGGCAAACCTGGGGCCATGGCGACTCCGGGCGCGAGGCAACCTGAACTGGGATCAGGATTCCGGTACTCATTACGCCAGCCAGGATATCTATCTTCAGCGTGATATCACGCCGCTGAAAGCGCAGTTTATCGCCGGCGATTCCTATACCCGTGGCGACGCCTTCGATTCCATTAGCCTGCGCGGGGCGCGTTTGTATAACGATGACCGTATGCTTCCAAATGGTATATCGACCTATGCGCCGGTGATCCGAGGGGTTGCAAACAGCAACGCCAAAGTCACGATCGCCCAAAGCGGCAATACGATTTACGAAACCTCCGTCCCCCCAGGACCGTTTGAAATCACCGACCTCAGTACAACAGGTTACGGTAGCGATCTCATCGTCACGGTAGAAGAGACGGATGGGAGCAAACGTTCCTTCTCAGTCGCCTATTCTTCCGTCGCACAAATGCTTCGTCCTGGCTACTCCCGATGGGATGTTGGCGTGGGTGAACTGCGTGACGACAGCCTGCGCGACAAACCAAAGGTGGGATATGCGACGGGCTACTATGGCTTAACCAATACCTTCACGGGGTATGCGGGCCTGGAATATACCGATAGCGATTTCTACGCCGCATTGTTGGGTATTGCCATGAATACCGGAGTCGGCGCATTCGCTCTTGATGTCACGCATTCGGATGCCCGGATAGACGGCTTACGACATCTCACGGGCGAAAGTTATCGCATCTCCTACAGCAAACTCATGGAAGCCACGAATACCTCTTTCAACGTCGCCGCCTACCGGTTTTCGACGTCTGACTATCTCAGCCTGAACGATGCGGCCTCGTTGACCAATGAGATCAAATACCGTGACAGGGAGCGTAACCCGGAACGTAACAACAGCGACGTGTATCAGACCTTCCAGCGCATGAAAAACCAGATCCAGGTGAATATCAGCCAACCGCTGAATATTGCCGATCTTGATTTGGGATCGCTGTATGTCAACTCAACCTGGCAGGACTACTGGAATGAAAGCAGTTCGTCCGCGCAATACTCGGTTGGCCACAGTCATTCGCTAAGCTGGGGAAGTTATAGCCTCACCGTGCAGCGCACCTACAATGAGTTTGGGGAAAAAGATGACAGCGTCTATCTGAACCTCACGATTCCATTCGACACGCTGATGGGTAACAGCAAGCGAGCGGGTGGATTCTCCTCACTCACGACGGGCATCGGCAGCGATTTAAAAGGCGGCAGTAGCTTTAACGCCAGCGCCAACGGCAACACCGAAGATAACCGCTTCAGTTACAGCATTACCGAAAGCACCACGCGTAACGACGAGACGTTAAATCAGTTGAGCGGGTACGGCAGTTACAACGGCCCGCATGGACCGCTAAGCCTTTCCGTCTCCGCCTCAGATGACGATACACGACAATATTCTGCCAGCTATAGCGGCGGGATGGTTCTGCACTCCGGTGGCGTAACACTCGCCCCTGGCAGCATCAGCGAAAGCGATACGCTTGCCTTAATTAAAGCTGAGGGGGCAGAAGGCGCCCGCGTCTCTATCGGAAACGGTGAAATCGGCGCCTCAGGCTATGCCCTTATGCCCTATCTGTCCGCCTACCGTGAAAACAGCGTTGGTCTTGATATCAGCGAAATGCACTCTGACGTGGAAGTGAAAAATACCCGCTCCACCACCGTTCCCCGTAGCGGTGCCGTTGTGCTGGTTAACTTTGAAACCGATCAGGGGCGCTCAGTGTTAATGGAACTGATGCGTGACGATGGCGGGTTTATCCCGTTAGGCGCCGATGTGCAAACCGATCAAGGCGTATCCGTGGGTAGCGTGGGTCAGGCCGGGCAGGCCTGGATCCGCGGAATTGAAGATAAAGGGACGTTAAACATCGTCTGGGGAAATGAGCCCGGCACATCCTGTACCGTCTCCTACCACATCCCACCGGATGCGAAAAAGATTGGACCGACAACGCTGCTGACGGGCCAGACCTGCCGCGTCACAGCCTTATAAAGGGAGTTAAAACATGCTTTTTAGAGCCTGGAAAAAAACAGGGTTAGTTATTTTAAGCACGGGGCTAATGGCGCTGTCGCTGGAAACACACGCCGATAATCTCGATATCACCTTTACCGCAAATATCCGTGACACCACCTGCGATATGAAAATCGAAGGCGGCAGCGGTGATGGCACCAGCAACGTTATCCCCATTGGGACTAACGGCAAGGTGCGCCTGGATTACATCATCCTGAAAAATGCCAAAGCCACGACCAACTTTAAACTCAAAATGGTCTCATGCCCGCCGAGTCTGGCATCGCTGAAAACCACCATCAGCGGTAGCGCCAGCACGCTGACGACGGCCATTAAGAACTCACTTTCCGGCGATGGCAGTGCGGAAAATATTGGCGTGGCGATTTCCCGTACCGCCACCCCGAATACCCCCTTCGTCATTAATTCATCCACCGATACACAGCGCCTCGTCTGGTCGAGCGGAGAGATAAGTGCTGGCGAAGTTTCACTTCTGGCAACGCTGGTGGAAACCGCAAACGGCCAAGGCACGACCGGCAATTTTAGCGGTATCGCTACGTTTAATTTCACCTATGAATAACTGGCAGCAATGCGGAGCGTTGATATGAAAATGAAAATGACATTACTGGTGCTTGCAATAACTGCCACCCTGCCTTCCGTTGCGTTAAGTGCGATTACGGGGACGACGAGCGTGCAGGCAACGTTTACATCCACCATTGAGGCCGGGACCTGTAACGCGGAGATTCAAAACGCCAGCGGAGCCCCGATTGACATTTTGCCGTTTGGCGATGTGTTTAAGTCTGACCTGGTGAGCCAGAGCCGACGAGAAACCTTCAAAATCGCCTTCACGAACTGTGCCGGGGTAAAAAACGCCGCCATTCAGGCCATGCCGGGTGCAGGCGGGTCGTGTACCGGTAACGCATATGCAGCCGGGCATAACGTCGGTTTTGAAATCTGGAAAGGCTCTGTCGACTCAGGCTCCATATTGAACTGCGCCACTGTCCCGACGTCTGTCATCAACCTGTCTAACGGGACGGGGAATTTTGAAATGGATGCGCGCATCGTCATTGCAAATGGTAAAACGATTTCGGACGTGACGACAGGTTCGGTCAATGCGCCCGTGACGTTTACCGTGACCTATCAATAATGTTTATTCAGACAGGTAGCTTAAACAGGATGTTCCAGTCCCGCTTAATCTTAAGAAATGCGATGTCATGGCTGGCCCTCTGCCTGGGGTTTCCCGCAGCGGGTTTTGCCTCCAGCCTGGAAATGGATATGACGGCAAACATTATCAACAATACGTGCCAGGTCAGTATTCCAGAAAGTGGAAACGTAACGCTGCCAAAGGTGGGAAAACCGTGGTTTTACACCGCGGAGGGCACCGATCGACTTCAACCAGCAGACCCCGCGGGAGGAACACGCTTTATGATTCAGGTTGTGGACTGCAGCGGGGATGAATCGGGATCCGGGCAAGCGCTGCACTTTACCTTTAAACCGCAGTCTGCCCACATTGATGGGATTTCAAAACAGATATTCAGTAATGAAACATCCGCCCTTGCTGGCGGCGCTGAAAACGTGGGGATTGTTATTTTTTCTGAATCCAATAATCAAAACGTCCTCGACAGCGAGGGGCAGTCTGATGTGGAGGTCAAAATAGCGACCCCATCAGACCAACAAAGCTATTTGAAAGCGTATAACTTTTACGCCCGCTACCAAAATTACGGCCCGGTCAGCGCAGGAAAAGTGACCGCGCGCGCATTAGTCAGCGTGACATATCGCTAACAGGCAACGCTAAAAAGGAACAATTATGGCACAGCGTCCTGGGATAACCGTGTCCCCACGTTTTAACGGTTTTATCATTTTATTTATGTTTTTAACCATGAACGCTTTTTACGCCCATGCAGATATTGAGTGTAAATTTCGATTTGGCGACACGCAGTCCATCGGCGACTATAATGGCGCAAAGCCGACCCTGCAAATCGTGGATAATGTCGCTGTTCCTACAAAAATCAGCTCGCTATATCGCCTGAATCTGAGCCCCGGATTAAGTAGTAAATGCACGATAGGAAAACATGGCGAAAACATTTTCACCCTGGCAGACGCCAGTCTGTTAGTCGGCAGTATTGATGGTAAAGCTTTATTCAAAACCAATGTAACCGGAATAGCCTATGCTCTGGCTTTTGGCACAGTAGACAATACCGCCACGGCCTATTTCGCTCCCAGTACGAGCTGGTTTCTTGCATTACACATGAATGACCAGGATGAGCTGCTGGATAATCGCGCCTGGCGGGCCATGGCCGAATTTTACCAACTTCCCACGTTTGCCGGTATTCCTGCTAACGTAGTATCTATTGGCCCGGTTGGTGGAACAATTGGAAAAATTACCATTGGAGACCCGGTGGGATCCGATCCAGACGATCATCCCAAACCGACCATTACCATAGCCAATATGGCCTTCATTACACCAATAGAAAAACCCACCTGCACGCTCACGGCTCCCAAAACCGTAGACCTGGGGGATTATGGTGTATCCGATATCGAGAACGATAAAACCATAAACGCCGATTTTGGGGTGACAGGGAATTGCACCAACACCCGTAAAGTCACCGTGAAGTTGACCACCAGTAAAACAACCGGGACCGATGGCTCATTACTCGCCAACACCGCATCGTCGAACGCGGCACAAGGCGTGGGCGTGTTACTGAAGTGGCCGAACAACAGGCAGATAGTGCCTAATTCAACTAGCAGCTATACCGCACAAGATAATACTACCCTCACGATATTCAGTTGGTTACTTACGGCCCGGTTAGTTAAGTCTGATACAGAAAAAGTCACTTCAGGCACGTTCAGCGCCATCGGCACCCTGCAGTTTACCTACGAATAGCTTACCCCTGCGGCTGGTTGCTGATCAGCCGCGACATGGTCTCCAGCGAATCCGTTCTTAAGATGTACAGGCGTTTCAGTAAGAACGGATTATCCCCCGGCTTGACCTTCCCTTTTACCGTTGTCACTGCGAGGTGAAAACCGGCGTCATTCGCGGCTTTTATGGCTTTATTGTCATAGCCACCAAACGGATAAGAGAGATACAGCACGCGCGGGTTAAACTGCGCCAGCGCCCGGCGCGAGCGTTCGAAATCAAACAAAATCACGTGGTAGCTGCGGCTCAGTAGAATCGGATGCTTGTTACCATCCACGCGGTGCAGGAAGTGCGTGTGGGACTGAATGTCAAACACGTCCTGGATGCCCTTCAACTCCTGAACGCTCATAAATTGAAGTGATTTCGGATCCCACTTTTGCGGATGTCGCTTAATGCGGGATGAGATGATAAACGCCGTGGCGTTAAACCCGTACTCTTTCAGAATCGGGTAAGCATAGCGGCTTACGGATTTCAGTCCGTCATCAAACGTGATCACTACCGATTTGGCCGGCAGGTTCAGTTTGTTACGTACATACCCTTCCAGCTGATACATCGTCAGGGTGGTATACCCCTGGTCACGCAGCCAGGCCATCTGGTTATTGAACGCGCGCACGCTGGTGGTGGTAGAGGTATGCCGGAAGCGCGTGTTCTCTTCATCACGCAGAATATGATGGTAGGTCAGCACCGGGAGGCCATTATCTTCCTGCGCGTCCAGGCTGCTGATCCATGCCAGGCGATTACCGATACGGATCTGGTACCACGTCTGGTTTAAGCGGTCTTTGAGTTTGCTTAAAACCGGATACCGAAGATTGGCGCTCAGCGTACCGAATGGCGCACTGCCGCTGGACGGCGCGTTGTACACCGGTGTGTCTTTCCAGGTGATCAGGTTTTGATTACTGAGCGGCTTATTAAGATCGCCAAGGCTGTCCTCAACGCGCTGCTTTCCCTGCACCTGCTCCAGATGGCCTTTATCGATAAATCCTGTCCCGAAGCCGAAGCGAAACTCGTAATAATCCGCAGCGGTAGGCACAACGGCAAGGATCTGTCCGGCCCTGACATGGCCGACGTTAACGACCTCGTTTCCCACCTGCGCCCAGATAGCCGCATCTTCAGTGGTTTGCATGTACTGGGCTGGAAGACCTTGCTGACTTAATAAACTGGCTGATGCCCCGCCAGAGAGAACCAGCAGGCACAGGAACAAAATACGCGTGAACATGTATGTGATATCGGTACGAATAAACTGGTGCCATTGTAACAAATGCACCATCAATACCAATGTTTAATTCTTATACAGGTCGTGAAGAAGAACGAAGGGGGGATTTTTCTGCTGTTGATGCCACAGGCTGCTGACGCCCGGCTCACCCTGCGCCACGATGGCATCGCGAAACTCTGCGCTGCTTAATAATTCACGCCGTGGATACATTAACTCAAGCAGGGGAAGATCAATACCGGAGATCACTTCGCAGCAGTCGTGTTTGTGGCTCAACAGAGCAGCCACGCGATACGGTGCTGCGCCAGATTTATCGGTGAGAAAGATAACGCCTTCGCCAGTGTCGGTTTCATGCAGGGCATCGCACATCATCCGACTCAGCATGTTGGTGCTCAGACCTTGCCAGTAATTCACCGCACGACACTGCGCCAGTGGACCAAACCTGGCTTCAAGCTTTATCAACATCTCCTGCGCCTGTTCATCGTGGCAGGTAATGACCCATCCCAGCATAACTCTCTCCTTAACAGGCGAGTAGTTTAGCGAAGTGAAGATTAGCTTACGGTGATAACAGTCAAAAAAAAGGCCCGGCAACCAGAAAGTCACCGGGCGGAAGGTTAGCTGCGCAGTCCGCGTCCGCGCTGGATTAAGTACCAGCACAGCAGGTAGAAGGCGACGATAAACACCACCAGCACCGCAACGGTAGTGAACAGCGGTACGTCAGTAATGCCGAGGAAGCCGAAGCGGAAACCGCTGATCATGTAGACAATCGGGTTCAGGTGCGACAACGCCTGCCAGAACGGCGGCAGCAGCGTCAGGGAATAAAACACCCCACCCAGATAGGTCAGCGGCGTCAGCACAAAGGTCGGGATCAGGCTGATATCGTCAAACGTTTTGGCAAACACCGCGTTCAGCAGACCGGCAAGCGAAAACAGGATCGCCGTCAACAGCAGCGTCAGCCCCACGAACAGCCAGGAGTGCACCTGGAACGGCACGAAGAACAAGGAGATAGCCGTCACCAGGATCCCGACGCACAGGCCGCGCGCCACACCACCGCCAACGTAACCCGCGATGATTACATGCGTTGGCACCGGTGCCACCAGCAGTTCCTCAATGTTGCGCTGGAACTTAGCGCTAAAGAAAGACGAAGCCACGTTGGCATAGGCGTTGGTGATCACCGCCATCATGATCAAACCCGGAACGATAAACTGCATATAGGTAAAGCCATGCATCTCACCAATGCGGGAACCAATCAGATTACCGAATATGATGAAATAGAGCGTCATGGTGATCACCGGCGGCACCAGGGTTTGTACCCAGATGCGCATAAAGCGGTTAATCTCTTTCGCCCAGATGCTTTTCAGCGCGACCCAATAAAGATGCGTCATGCCTTGTCTCCTTGTTTATCCTGCACCAGAGAGACAAACAGCTCTTCCAGTCGGTTCGCTTTGTTACGCATACTTAAAACCTGAATGCCCTGAGCACTCAGCTGGGAGAAGACGCTGTTAATGCCCTGCTCCCGCAATACTTCCACCTCCAGCGTGGAGGTGTCGACCAGGCGATACTGGTACCCTTCAAGCTTCGGCAGCGCGCTTTTTGCCGCCAGATCCAGAATGAACGTTTCTGATTTGAGCTTCGAGAGCAGATCCTTCATTGAGGTGTTTTCCACCAGTTCGCCGTTCTGAATGATGCCGATGTTGCGGCACAGCATTTCCGCTTCTTCAAGGTAGTGCGTCGTCAAAATAATGGTGGTGCCTTTGTCGTTGAGATCTTTCAGGAACCCCCACATTGAGCGACGAAGCTCAATATCTACCCCAGCGGTGGGCTCGTCGAGGATCAACAGTTTTGGCTCATGCATCAGCGCACGGGCAATCATCAGACGCCGCTTCATACCGCCAGACAACATACGCGCACGTTCGTTACGTTTTTCCCATAGATCAAGCTGCTTCAGGTACTTTTCGCTGCGTGCCAACGCTTCTTTTCGCTCAACGCCGTAGTAACCCGCCTGGTTGACGACGATCTGCTGCACCGTCTCAAACGGGTTGAAGTTGAACTCCTGCGGTACCAGACCGAGCTGACGTTTGGCGTTGACCACATCTTTTTGCAGATCGTAGCCAAACACGCAGACCCGGCCAGAGGTCTTATTGACCAGCGAGCTGATAATGCCGATGGTCGTCGATTTCCCCGCGCCGTTCGGCCCCAGAAGCGCATAGAAATCCCCCGCTTCTACTTTGAGATCTATCCCGCGTAGCGCCTGAACGCCGCCCGGATAGGTTTTTTTAAGCTGCTCAAGCTCCAGTGCAATCGCCATGAATTAAACTTACCTTAGGTTCTGACACACGTTGTGTGGTTTCATTAAAAGTCGGGTTACCCTATAGTAGCGCAACGCAATCACTTGGTTACAGGTCGCTAACCTCCATGAACAACATAGATACACTCATCAGCAACAATGCACTATGGTCAAAAATGCTGGTGGAGGAAGACCCCGGTTTTTTTGGAAAGCTCGCGCAAGCGCAGAATCCACGCTTTCTCTGGATTGGATGTTCCGACAGCCGTGTTCCGGCTGAGCGACTGACGGGCCTTGAGCCCGGCGAACTGTTTGTTCACCGTAACGTTGCCAACCTGGTGATTCATACCGATCTCAACTGCCTGTCTGTCGTTCAGTACGCCGTAGACGTCCTGGAGGTCGAGCACATCATTATTTGCGGTCACTACGGCTGCGGCGGTGTGCAGGCCGCTGTGGAAAACCCGGAACTGGGGCTCATCGATAACTGGCTGCTGCACATCCGCGATATCTGGTTCAAACATAGCTCACTGCTGGGTGAAATGCCGCAGGAGCGCCGGATGGACACGCTGTGTGAACTGAACGTGATGGAGCAGGTGTATAACCTGGGTCATTCAACGATCATGCAGTCAGCGTGGAAGCGCGGGCAGAAGGTCTCTATCCACGGCTGGGCGTACGGCATTCACGACGGCCTGCTGCGCAATCTGGAAGTGACCGCCACCAACCGCGAAACGCTGGAGCAGCGTTACCGTTCGGGCATTGCCAACCTCAAGCTTAAGCATGTGAACCATAAATAAAGCGGGGATTTTCTCCCTCTCCCTGTGGGAGAGGGCTGGGGTGAGGGCACCAGGCCGCACTACTCGTCCAGAAGCACAACCTTCCCAACATACGGCAGATGGCGATAACGCTGCGCGTAGTCAATACCGTAACCGACGACGAACTCGTCCGGAATAGAGAAACCAACAAACTCCACCGGTACCTGCACTTCACGGCGGTCTGGTTTATCCAGCAGAGTACAGATGGCCAGGGATTTCGGCTCACGCAGGCTCAGGATCTCGCGCACTTTAGAAAGCGTGTTACCGGAGTCGATGATGTCTTCGACGATCAACACATCTTTGCCACGAATATCTTCATCCAGATCTTTCAGGATTTTCACATCACGGGTTGTGGACATGCCGCTGCCATAGCTGGAGGCGGTCATAAAATCGACCTCATGTGACACCTGCACTTCACGGCACAGGTCTGCCATGAACATGAAAGAGCCACGCAACAGACCAACCAGCACCATTTCGCTGCCGCTGTCCTTGTAATGTTCGGTGATTTGACGACCCAGTTCGGCGATACGCGCTTTGATCTCGGCTTCCGGGATCATCACTTCAACAGTATGTTTCATATTACTAACCATATGATTTTAATGAAAATCTCTCAATGCGGATGAGTGTTATTCCGGCATCGATACGCAAGCCAGCCATTATATCAGCAAATGGCTAAGCCTGGCGTATGAGTTATAAAAAGCAAATATTGTGATTCCGATCACACTTGTTAATACCTATAATTAGTTGCTAGCAAATTATTAACAAAAACTGACGAGTACACTTTCTATGGCTGAAACAAACTCTAAACAGCCGCGTCTACTGGTGACACTAACAGCGTTATTCGCCGCCTTCTGCGGCCTGTACCTGTTAATCGGTGGCGTCTGGCTGGTCGCAATTGGCGGCTCCTGGTACTACCCCATTGCGGGCCTGGTTATGCTTGGCGTAACTGTTCTGCTCTGGCGTAGAAAACAATCCGCACTGTGGCTTTATGCGGCATTACTCCTCGCAACCATGATCTGGGGCGTCTGGGAAGTCGGGTTCGACTTCTGGGCACTGACGCCACGCAGCGACATTCTGGTCTTCTTCGGTATCTGGCTGATCCTGCCGTTCGTCTGGCGTCGCCTGATTGTGCCTTCCAGCGGTGCCGTTGCAGCGCTGCTTGTCGCTCTGCTAATCAGTGGCGGTATCCTGACCTGGGCCGGCTTTAACGACCCGCAGGAGATCAACGGTACGCTGAATGCAGAATCCACCCCTGCGGCGGCTATCTCGCAGGTGGCTGACGGCGACTGGCCAGCGTATGGCCGTAACCAGGAAGGTCAGCGCTACTCCCCGCTGAAGCAGATCAACGCGGACAACGTGAAAAACCTGAAAGAAGCCTGGGTATTCCGTACCGGCGATCTGAAGATGCCAAACGATCCGGGTGAACTGACCAACGAAGTGACGCCAATTAAAGTGGGCAACATGCTTTATCTGTGCACGGCGCACCAGCGTCTGTTCGCGCTCGACGCGGCCACCGGTAAAGAGAAATGGCACTTCGATCCGCAGCTGAACTCCAACCCGTCGTTCCAGCACATCACCTGCCGCGGTGTCTCTTACCACGAAGCGCGTGCGGATAATGCCAGCCCGGACGTCATTGCCGACTGTCCTCGCCGCATTATGCTGCCGGTGAACGATGGCCGCCTGTTCGCGATTAACGCCGAAACCGGCAAGCTGTGCGAAACCTTCGCCAACAAAGGTATCCTGAACCTGCAGACCAACATGCCGGACACCACGCCGGGTCTGTATGAACCCACCTCACCGCCAATCATCACTGATAAAACCATCGTGATTGCTGGTTCGGTCACGGATAACTTCTCTACCCGCGAAACCTCTGGCGTTATCCGTGGTTTCGACGTGAATACCGGTAAACTGCTGTGGGCCTTCGATCCGGGCGCGAAAGATCCTAACGCGATCCCGTCTGATGAACACACCTTTACCTTCAACTCGCCAAACTCCTGGGCACCGGCTGCGTATGATGCGAAGCTGGATCTGGTCTACCTGCCAATGGGCGTGACCACGCCTGATATCTGGGGCGGTAACCGTACCCCTGAGCAGGAACGTTATGCCAGCTCCATTCTGGCGCTGAACGCGACCACCGGTAAACTGGCGTGGAGCTACCAGACCGTACACCACGATCTGTGGGATATGGATATGCCGTCCCAGCCAACGCTGGCGGACGTTACCGTTAACGGCAAAACCGTTCCGGTGATTTATGCTCCGGCGAAAACCGGTAACATCTTCGTACTGGACCGTCGTAACGGCGAGCTGGTTGTGCCTGCACCGGAAAAACCGGTTCCTCAGGGTGCGGCTAAAGGCGATTACGTCACTAAAACGCAGCCGTTCTCCGAACTGAGCTTCCGTCCGAAGAAAGACCTCAGCGGCGCAGACATGTGGGGTGCCACCATGTTTGACCAGCTGGTGTGCCGCGTAATGTTCCATCAGTTGCGCTATGAAGGCATCTTTACCCCACCTTCTGAGCAGGGCACGCTAGTCTTCCCGGGTAACCTTGGGATGTTCGAATGGGGCGGGATCTCCGTTGACCCTAACCGCCAGGTAGCGATCGCCAACCCGATGGCGCTGCCGTTTGTCTCTAAACTGATCCCACGTGGTCCAGGTAACCCGATGGAGCAGCCGAAAGACGCGAAAGGCAGCGGTACCGAAGCCGGTATTCAGCCGCAGTATGGCGTACCGTTTGGCGTGACCCTGAATCCGTTCCTGTCTCCGTTTGGTCTGCCGTGTAAACAGCCTGCCTGGGGATATATCTCCGGTCTGGATCTGAAAACCAACCAGATCGTGTGGAAAAAACGTATTGGTACCCCGCAGGACAGCATGCCGTTCCCGATGCCGGTTCCGGTGCCGTTCAACATGGGTATGCCAATGCTGGGTGGCCCAATTTCCACCGCCGGTAACGTGCTGTTCATCGCGGCAACCGCAGATAACTACCTGCGCGCGTACAACATGACCAACGGTGAGAAACTGTGGCAAGGCCGTCTGCCAGCCGGTGGACAGGCAACGCCGATGACCTATGAAGTGAATGGCAAGCAGTACGTAGTCATCTCTGCGGGCGGTCACGGTTCGTTTGGCACGAAGATGGGCGACTATATTGTCGCGTATGCGTTGCCGGATGACGCAAAATAAATGCAAAACGGCAACCTCGGTTGCCGTTTTTTATGTTTGTTCCCTCTCCCACCGGGAGAGGGCCAGGGTGAGGGCATCAGGCCGCACCTGCGAAATGTAGGCCGGGTAAGGCGAAGCCGCCACCCGGCTTTTTTATACGGTAAAACCCAGCATCATCCCCGTATCTTCATGCTCCAGCAGATGACAGTGCGCCATATAGGCAAACTCCTTTGGCGCCTCGTGGTCAAACTTCACCAGCACCTCGCTGACGCCGCCTTCCACTCTCACTGTATCTTTCCAGCCCGCGCGATGCGCATCCGGCGTTTTGCCGTTCTCTGAAAGAATACGGAACTGGGTGCCGTGAATATGGAACGGATGCAGCATCATGTCGCCTTCGCCTGAAATCACCCAGCGCTCAAACTGCCCTTTTGTAGCAGCAAACATTGGCGTGTTCATATCGAACGCTTTGCCGTTGATCATATTGGCATTGTGGAAATCAAACCCGTGACCGCCGTGATTCATACCGCCCATCTTGCCGTGATCCATGTTCATATGGCCCATCATCTGCCCGTGGTGCATCCCCACCATCGCCTGATCGCCATACTTTTTCATCAGCACCTGCATGCCCATCATGTCGAGCATCGGATCCATGGAGAGCTGCAGCTTACGTTGCGTAAGCCCAGCCAGCGACGGAAGTCCCGGCAGCGTGGTTAAGGTGTCCGGCAGCGTACCGGAGGCGGTGATCTGCAGCGGCTGAATACGTAAAACCGGGTGCGGCTTATCGAATGGCGCAACGGCCATCCCCATCTGGCTGACCGGGAGCGTCACCAGGTCAAATGATTTACCGTCGCTGATGTCCACCAGCACCTCAAAGCGCTCGCCCATCAGCACAGGGAGTTCATTCACTTTGACCGGCTCAGGCAGCAGTCCTCCGTCGCTCGCCACGACGTACAGCGGACGATTATCGCTGGTGGCAAAGTTCAGCGAGCGCGCGTTGCATCCGTTGAGCAGACGTAACCGCAGCCAGCCTTTTGGTGCAGCGTGCTGGGGGTAGATCGCGCCATTGGTCAGCAGCGTATCGCCAAACCAGCCTACCGCCGCGGTCATCACATCCAGCTGATAATCAATCTGACCGTCTGTGGAGAATTTTTTGTCCTGCACAATGACCGGCACATCGTCGATACCCCACTGTTTGGGCAGACGCAGCAAGCGGCTTTCGTCATCTTCAATCAGCACCAGGCCTGCCAGCCCCATGGCCACCTGATGGCCCGTTTTACCATGCTGATGCGGGTGGAACCAGCAGGTCGCCGCCCGCTGCTCGGGGGTAAAGGTCACGGTACGCTTCCCACCCGCTTTTATAATCCCTTGCGGGCCGCCGTCGACCTCACCCGGCACTTCCAGCCCGTGCCAGTGCAGCGTCGTCTCTTCTGCCAGCGTGTTGTGAATATCAACGGTGACGGCTTTTCCTCTGCGCAACTGCAACGCCGGGCCAAGCACATTGCCGTTATAGCCCCAGGTGGTGGCGTTATTTTTACCAAACGCCGTTTTACCGGACTGAACCACCAGCTGGATACGGCCACGGGCATCGGCGGTCAATAAATCAGGAATGGGTAAGGCAGGTCTGTCAGCCGCCAGAACCGCGCGACTCCACAGTGGTAATGCGCTGGCAACCCCCAACGCAACGGAATATTTTAGAAATTCACGACGTTGCATATTCATTTCCTTATTTCGTGCAGACGATCTTTTGAGCATAAACCCTCCCCTTACCGGAAGGTCAAGTTACGCGGCAATAATAAAGATCGTCGCACTGGCACCAAATATGCTAACGTTAATTTTCCGTGATGCAGTGGTAGAAGCAATGAAGACGTTTTTCAGGACAATTTTGTTCACCAGCCTGATGGCAATGTGTGCGAACAGCTATGCGCTCAGTGAAAATGAAGCGGAAGATATGGCCGATCTGACGGCGGTTTTTGTGTTCCTGAAAAATGATTGTGGCTACCAGAATTTACCCAACGGGCAAATTCGTCGCGCACTGGTCTTTTTTGCCCAGCAGAACCAATGGGACCTCAGCAACTACGACAGCTTCGACATGAAAGCGCTCGGTGAAGACAGTTACCGTGATTTAAGCGGTATTGGCATCCCAACGGCAAAAAAATGCAAAGCGCTGGCCCGCGATTCGCTTAGCCTGCTCGCCTACGTGAAATAACCTTCCCGACGCCTCTTGTTTCGCCTGGAACCGTGCAACCACGGTTATAGTTAGCTATCATGTTTCGCTCATTTTTCGTGAGTGTAACGGATGTTAACGAAGAGGAGTCTGCGTATGGCCGACCACACGTTGTGGCATGAAACACTGCATGACCAGTTTGGTCAGTACTTTGCCGTTGATAACGTGCTTTATCATGAGAAAACCGATCATCAGGATCTGATCATCTTCGAGAATGCCGCTTTTGGCCGCGTGATGGCGCTGGACGGCGTGGTGCAAACCACCGAGCGAGATGAGTTTATCTATCATGAGATGATGACCCACGTCCCGCTGCTGGCTCATGGTCACGCGAAGCACGTGCTGATTATCGGCGGCGGCGACGGGGCGATGCTGCGCGAAGTCTCCCGCCACCAGTCCATTGAAACCATCACCATGGTAGAGATCGACGCGGGCGTGGTCTCATTCTGTCGTCAGTACCTGCCTAACCATAATGCGGGTAGCTACGACGATCCGCGCTTTAAGCTGGTGATTGACGATGGCGTGAACTTCGTCAACCAGACGACCCAGACGTTTGACGTTATTATCTCCGACTGTACCGACCCTATCGGCCCGGGAGCCTCGCTATTTACCTCATCGTTCTACGAGGGTTGCAAGCGTTGTCTGAACCCTGGCGGTATCTTCGTGGCGCAAAATGGCGTCTGCTTCCTGCAGCAGGATGAAGCGCTCGACAGCCACCGCAAACTGAGCACCTATTTTGGCGATGTTAGCTTCTATCAGGCTGCCATTCCGACCTACTACGGCGGGATCATGACCTTTGCCTGGGCGACGGATAACGACGTCCTGCGTCATCTCTCCACGGAGATTATCCAGGCGCGCTTCCATCAGGCAGGTCTCCAGTGCCGTTACTACAATCCGGCGGTCCATACCGCAGCCTTCGCCTTGCCGCAGTACCTGCAAGATGCACTGTCCTCCCAGGGGGTGAACTAATTGAAAAAGCTTAAACTGCATGGCTTTAACAACCTGACCAAAAGCCTGAGTTTTTGTATTTACGATATCTGCTATGCCAAAACAGCGGAAGAGCGCGATGGCTACATCGCCTATATCGATGAACTCTACAATGCCAACCGACTGACCGAGATCCTGTCGGAAACCTGCTCTATTATCGGCGCAAATATTCTGAACATCGCCCGCCAGGATTATGAACCTCAGGGCGCTAGCGTGACCATTCTGGTCAGCGAAGAGCCGGTCGATCCTAAGCTTATCGACAAAACCGAACACCCGGGCCCGCTGCCTGAAGTGGTTGTCGCCCACCTCGATAAAAGCCATATCTGCGTGCACACCTACCCGGAAAGCCACCCGGAAGGCGGCCTGTGTACGTTCCGCGCCGATATTGAAGTATCCACCTGCGGCGTGATCTCCCCGCTAAACGCGCTGAACTATTTAATTCACCAGCTGGAATCCGATATCGTCACCATTGATTATCGTGTGCGTGGTTTTACGCGCGATATCAACGGCATGAAGCACTTTATCGATCACGAGATCAACTCCATTCAGAACTTTATGTCCGAGGACATGAAATCGCTGTACGACATGATGGACGTGAACGTGTATCAGGAGAACATCTTCCACACCAAGATGCTGCTTAAGGAGTTTGACCTTAAGCACTACATGTTCCACACAAAGCCAGAAGATTTAAGCGAAGAAGAGCGTAAGGTCATTACCGACCTGCTCTGGAAAGAGATGCGCGAAATCTACTACGGCCGCAATATTCCGGCCGTGTAAGACGCAGGTAAGCAGACAAAGAAGGAAAAGTGATGATTTTTCCTTCTTTATCATGCTGGTTATTTTCCTAAACAGTCGTTTGGGCCAGTATCATCGCCGCTTCCGTGCGGTTTCTGACTCCCAGTTGACGAAACAGGGCGTGAAGGTGATTTTTAACCGTTCCTTCCGCAATCCCAAGTACACGACAAATTTGCTTATTGCTATTTCCCTGAACAACAAGATGCAGAATCTCACGTTGTCGGGGTGATAGTGTGCACAGCGGGGATGGATAATTCTGCATGCGTATTAATTTATGTTCGCGCAGGCAACTATCCGGTAAATATATTCTCCCTTGCCGCACCCATTCAATTGCCTGCAATAACTCTTCCGACTCCATTTTCTTGGTTAAAATCCCTGCCGCACCACATTCCAGAAAATAAATCGGGTTGACATTATCCAGCCGTGAAAAATTCATCAACACTAAAATAGTGTCCGCCTGCGATTTTAGCTGGGTTAATAACGCTCTTTTTTTCTCTATTTCATAATCCGCATCCAGAATAACAACATCCGTCCTGACTTTTATTAAACCTTTCCAGACCTCATCTTCGGTATGTGCTGCTGTGATGTGTAATGCGGGCGCAAGTTCCGCCCAACGGCATCGGATGCCATGAATGAACAGCGGCAATTCATCATAAATAAGTATATTCATTGTCGTCCCACTTAAATAATCGTTATCTTGTTAGCGGCACTTAAACCCTTCAAACAAACCTTAAACAACGGTTGCTGCGGGATGAAAAGTAATAACACCAGGAGAAACTTTCAATTGCAGGAGTAATGCCGGTTTAATTTATTAAGCACAGCCCGTCTCATTTCGCCATGTAACTTTCGATACAGACCATTCCATACAGACACAATGATTTCCGAAAACATAACTTTAAGCGCATGGATGCTTTTTTAATCGATATCCATGATTAATGGGCAGACATATTCTGCTCCCCCCAAACATCGAGGAATGAATTATGCCAGATGCAAATGTTGATGCCGGATTTATTGGTTCAGTTATTAGTTCATTGCCGCTAGACAGTATGATTTCCGCGCCATTACAGGCAATGATTAAAGCCCAAACCCAGGCAGCCAAAAGTTATACCGATTTCTTATTAAGCGTCTGTATTAAAGATGGCAAAGCCGTTTCGGTACAGTTTGATTATGAGGAGACCCTCGTCGATGAGAAAGGCGTGACGACCGGTACGCAAACCAAAGTCATGCGTATTCCTCTGCTGGCGGCAGTGGTGCACCCCATCATCTGTATCGAAGAAGGGACCATCGACTTCGAGCTTGAGATCCATCAGAGCGCAGCCAGCAATGAAAGCAGCAGCCAGGAAGGCTCCCTGGAGGGCAAAATCGGCTGGGGTCCATTCTCCGTTAGCGTCAAGGGCAGCGTGAGCCATAAGTCAGAACAGACCCGTTCGACCGATACCCGTGCCAAATACTCCATCCACACCTCCGTTAAACGTCAGCCGATGCCGGAAGCACTTAGCCGCGTGGTCGATTATCTGACCAATGCTGCTACCAAACCGGCACAACGCGCTGGAGATCAACCCGCTGAGCTGCCTGCAACCAACAGTTCAGGTCTGATTACACCAGCACCAGCCCCAGCCGCGCCTGCTCAGGGGGGTAACGGCTAACCCGTACAACGCATTCAAACGCATTTATTACCCCTAACAGGTGTCCGGTTAACGGGCACCTGCCTGATGGAGAAAAAATATGCCTGATTCACGTCGATTCTGGTTCAGCCGTAAAACGCCCGGCGATGTAAAGCCTGAAGCCAGTACCGAACCCCCGGCAGATAAACCGATGACGGTATCGTCAGATCCCCCCTCTGCCGCAACTCCGTCTCCTTCTCCTGCCGGGGAGGAGGAGAACGCCGGAAGCAATGACGGAGGTGGCGGCGGGGGCGATGACGGAACGCCGCCGCCCCCTGCCGGCAACAAGGGCAACCACGCGATGGGATTAGATGCCCTGGTACAAGGGCTCCAGCACGCTGCCTTTAGCGCCAACCAGTATATGGCCCATCAGTACGTTGCCGTGCTCTCGCAGCTATTTGAGCAGGCCCCGGACGGCAGCTACAAACCCGACTATGCCGAGCTTCAGCTGGATGACGGGCATCGATTGAACGTACCGCTGGTGACACTTGCTCCACCGCGCAATCTGTCAATGGAGAGAATGAAGATGCGCCTGACCGTTCGCGGTGATGCCACAGAAGCCATCAGCACGCTGACAGGACAGGGAGAGCGGGGTCACTTCCACGTCACGATGGCGCCCCAGCCCCATGAGGGCAAAACGGACAGCCAGAACATTGATATTGAAATTGATTTTGTCGCTCAGGAACCGCCGGAAGCGGTGCTGCGGCTGCTTGATGAATTTATCCACCGTATGACCCCCGTCCCCGTAAAGGAGAATAGCCATGAGTAATGCCTTGAAAACAACCGGCAATGGCGGCATTGCCCTTATCAAACAGTACGAAGGCCTGCGTTTAACCACCTACAAAGACGCAGTCGGTATTCCGACTATCGGTTATGGTCACGTCGAAAACCCGATCCCGCCAGGCGGCACGCGGACCATCACCGCAGAAGCCGCAGAACAGCTCCTTCGTGATGACCTGCAGCGTTTTGAGCACGAGGTTAACAACATGCTGACTGTGGAGGTGACGCAGAACCAGTTCGATGCTCTGGTGAGCTTCGCCTTCAATCTGGGCCCGGCCAATCTGAAGAGTTCAACCCTGTTACGCAAAGTGAACAGCGGAGACGTTAACGGCGCCGCCGACGAATTTCTGAAATGGAACCATGCGGGTGGTCAGGTCCTGGCGGGCCTGACAGCACGTCGTAACGCTGAAAAAACTCTTTTTTTATCCTGATCAATCACGAGGTGTAAAATGACAATTCGAATTCTTTCCTGGCGTGCTGACTCCTTTACGCACGAGGCAGACGACGTGCGAAGTGCGGATAACGATCTTCTGACTCACGCCAAAGAGCGGATGGAGTTTCGTCTGAGCCAGGTTATTGCTGAGCTCGAAGCGGTGCTGGAAACTGACACCGGTAGCTGGGACCATACCTTTGTCACGCTTCCGGAATTTTTCTGGAATACCCGCTGGAGTAATGTGCTCAGTGAAGATGAACTCATGCAACTCGGTGACTTCTACATGGACCATGTCAGCGACTACGTTAACAGGCTGATTGATGCCTTCCCGGCCCGTTCCGGGGATCCCTCTTCTGCCATCACGTTTCTGGCGGGAACATGTGCCATCCTCTACCGCGACGATAAGGAGAGTGAGAAGACGCCCTGCCACGATCCCGTTTTTCACGCTGTGAATTGGCTGCTGTGCGGGCAGAATACCCGTAGCGATAAATCTCTGACGATGTGGCCAAAACGCTACGTTTCCACAATTGATTTCTTTCCTCAGGTGAACGGTCACGCGATCCCAGGTCATATTTCAGCCCAATTGCCGAATGGTCAAATCATTCATATTGGCAGCAACAGTGAAGTGTCGGCAGAATCAGTGCATGGGATCGTCATCACCGATTACTTCACCAATACTTATGCTGACGATAAGCCATTTAGCATTGATATCTGCCTGGATTATTTTACCCAGAAAGGTGTTCGCCCGGCGGGCTGGGAACAGCGGGTAGCGGAGCTGCGGAGTAAACAAAGTGACATTGATTTCCTGATAGCCTGCGGAATGCCGGCTGGCGATCCGCCGCAAAACCCTGGCGGCGTACAATTCCTTGTACGCAACGATGGTATGCCAGGCGTTTCCCAATGTCAGGCGTGGTCGTTCAGCGCCAGGGGGGCGTCACCCGTTGCGGCGACCAACCCGACCGCTAATTTTGTGAGATTTTTGCTGTAGAGCGATACCAGCGAATTCCCTCCGACACGCTTCGGAGGGAATTTCATTTATTTCTGTTTCATAAACTCCCGGTACGCCGCCACGACCTGCAGAAAGTCCTCCACGCCGCACAGCGACAGGCTCTCTTCGTCGTAGTAGCTCATCCCCTCTTCCATCTCGTCGCCCGAGAATTCCAGCTGGTTGGCCCGCACCATCACCTCTTCGCCATCCATCCACAGCGTGTATTCATGACCCGCACGTTGCCAGGAACGTTCACTGCCTTTTATCGTATTCGCCGCCTGTTCAACTTCATCAAGAAGCGCTAGATTTTCTTTCACTTCTTCGTTAAACCAGTGTCCAACGGCTTCGTGGCCCATCGACATACGCACTTTCACCACCCCGGTGATGTCGCGCAGAAATTCGTAATCCATAGTGTTTTCCTCTGCAAAGCCATTACGGTAATTATCGCAGCAGAGAGGAAGAAAAAAAGCGTGTGAGGTGGGAGGAATGAAAATAAAAAGGTGAGAGCAAGGCCCTGCGGCCTGATGCCCTCACCCCGGCCCTCTCCCATGGGAGAGGGTGCAAACACTAAAAACCGTCTCGTGGAGACGGTTTTGCTTTTATACCGCCGTCTGGAAGATCACCCCGTCAGCTTTCTCGGTGTACTGAGAGAGCTGGTCGAAGTTCAGATAGCGATAGGTATCCACCGCCGTCTTATCAACCTGAGCAACGAAGGTCTGGTACTCTTCCGGCGTTGGCAGTTTGCCAATCAGCGCCGCAACCGCCGCCAGCTCAGCAGACGCCAGGTAGACGTTCGCACCGGTACCTAAACGGTTCGGGAAGTTACGGGTAGAGGTGGAGACCACCGTCGCACCGTCAGCCACGCGCGCCTGGTTACCCATACACAGGGAACAGCCAGGGATTTCGATGCGCGCACCGCTCTTACCAAACACGCTGTAGTAACCCTCTTCAGTCAGCTGCGCCGCATCCATACGGGTTGGTGGCGCTACCCACAGGCGGGTTGGCAGCTGGCCTTTGTGAGTATCCAGCAGTTTACCGGCAGCACGGAAGTGACCGATATTGGTCATACAGGAACCGATGAACACTTCGTCGATCTTATCGCCCTGCACGTCAGACAGCAGACGCGCATCGTCAGGATCGTTCGGTGCACAGAGAATTGGCTCTTTAATGTCTGCCAGATCGATGTCGATCACCGCCGCATATTCTGCGTCAGCATCGGCTTCCAGCAGCTGCGGATCCGCCAGCCATTTCTCCATCCCCTGAATACGACGCTCCAGCGTACGACGGTCGCCGTAGCCTTCCGCAATCATCCACTTCAGCAGGACGATGTTAGAGTTCAGATACTCAATGATCGGCTCTTTGTTCAGCTTGATGGTACAACCCGCGGCGGAACGCTCTGCAGACGCATCGGTCAGCTCGAATGCCTGCTCAACTTTGAGGTCCGGCAGCCCTTCAATTTCCAGGATGCGGCCAGAGAAGATGTTTTTCTTACCTTTCTTCTCAACGGTCAGCAGGCCCTGTTTGATGGCATACAGCGGGATAGCGTGAACCAGGTCGCGCAGGGTGATACCCGGCTGCATTTTACCTTTGAAGCGCACCAGTACCGATTCCGGCATATCCAGCGGCATCACGCCGGTCGCTGCGGCAAACGCCACCAGACCGGAGCCCGCCGGGAAGGAGATACCAATCGGGAAACGGGTATGGGAGTCACCGCCGGTACCAACAGTATCCGGCAGCAGCATACGGTTCAGCCAGGAGTGGATAACGCCGTCGCCCGGACGCAGGGAGACGCCGCCACGGTTCATAATGAAGTCTGGCAGTGTGTGGTGCGTGGTTACGTCAACCGGCTTCGGATACGCCGCCGTGTGACAGAAGGACTGCATGACCAGATCGGACGAGAAGCCCAGGCACGCCAGGTCTTTCAGCTCGTCACGGGTCATTGGACCGGTGGTGTCCTGAGAGCCCACAGAGGTCATCTTCGGCTCGCAGTAAGCGCCAGGACGGATACCGGCCACGCCGCACGCACGGCCAACCATTTTCTGCGCCAGCGAGAAGCCACGATTGCTTTCCGCTACGTCTTTCGCATGACGGAACACGTCTGAGTGCGGCAGACCCAGCGCTTCACGCGCTTTGGTGGTCAGGCCACGACCGATGATCAGCGGGATACGGCCACCGGCACGCACTTCGTCGATCAGCACATCGGTTTTCAGCTCGAAGCTCGCCAGCAGCTCGTTGGTGTCGTGGTTACGGACTTCACCTTTATACGGGTAAACGTCAATCACGTCGCCCATGTTCAGGTTAGAGACATCCACTTCGATTGGCAGTGCGCCAGCATCTTCCATGGTGTTGAAGAAGATTGGGGCAATCTTACCGCCCAGGCACAGGCCGCCACCGCGTTTGTTCGGCACATGCGGAATATCGTCACCCATAAACCACAGGACGGAGTTAGTGGCGGATTTACGGGAAGAACCGGTACCGACAACGTCACCGACGTAAGCCAGCGGGAATCCTTTTTTCTGCAACGCTTCGATCTGTTTGATCGGGCCGACAACGCCTGGCTGATCCGGCTCAATGCCTTCACGGGCGTTTTTCAGCATCGCCAGTGCGTGCAGCGGGATATCCGGGCGAGACCATGCATCCGGTGCCGGAGAGAGGTCATCGGTGTTGGTTTCACCGGTGACTTTGAATACGGTAACGGTAATTTTTTCAGCCAGCGCAGGACGGTTCAGGAACCATTCGGCATCGGCCCAGGACTGCATCACCTGCTTCGCATAGACGTTGCCTGCTTTGGCTTTTTCTTCCACATCGTAGAAGTTATCGAACATCAGCAGCGTTGAAGAGAGCGCTTTAGCGGCAATCGGTGCCAGCTTGTCGTTATCCAGCGCGTCAATCAGCGGATGAATGTTATAACCACCCTGCATGGTGCCGAGCAGTTCAATGGCTTTTTCAGGAGTAACCAGTGGGGAGGTGGCTTCGCCTTTGGCGATAGCAGCAAGGAATCCGGCTTTTACGTAGGCAGCTTCATCTACGCCAGGCGGTACGCGGTTGATCAGCAGATCTAACAGGAATTCTTCTTCGCCCTTAGGCGGGTTCTTCAGCAGCTCGACGAGCGCGGCCATTTGGGTTGCATCTAACGGTTTGGGTACAATTCCCTCGGCGGCACGTTCTGCTACGTGCTTACGGTATTCTTCTAGCACGACGGTTCTCCTCGCTCTCATTGTCATATGCGGCGGGCGTTCTCTTCACGCTCCTGTGAGACAGCAGTTTGTAGGGTAAATGCCCGATACCGCGTCGGGCAGCATAGCAGGATTTCTGCACAGTGTTAATCCGTTTACAAAAAAGCAACATTAAAAAATTTGCTGAATCGTTAAGCATGGTGTAGAGGGCTGACGGGTGGAATTTTGGCAACAAAAAAACCGCCTGAAAGCGGTTTATTTGTTGCCTTGCGGTGGTAGCACACCGGGTTGGCAGATTTGCGGCAACACCAACGTGAAATATTGTGCATCACTCCCTGTGGGCTTGCAAGCTGCTATCACGATTTTGCGTAGCGCCTTCCCATTTCGTATGAAAGCCCATGTAATTGCATTTTTTGCCTTCTTCAGATCCATTGAATTGACTATTCTTCTCCGCGGCCTGCTCCGCTGGTGTAGCAACCAGTCACCGGGCCCGGGAGCAGTTCCTTCATCTACGCGGCAACATCAACTTGCCAGGTTCTGCCTTTCCCGGTGAAGAATGAACCCGCGTAGCCTGTACAGGAACGCACGCAATGGAGATGCGAATCACTGCGCTGATCGTTGCGCTCGGTTTACTGCTTACGGCACTGCACGGTGGCTGGAACATATCCGACATCACAGTGCTGTTTGTTGTCAACCTCGGCAACTAGCTGCTGGCCGCTCGCAAGAGCGGCCTTCTGAAATCCCAGCGGCTTTTCAGCTATCACATATAATTGTGTAATAAATACTCACACTCTTTATCCGGACGTACCGGCAGTTCCCCAACAAAAGTCAAAACAGTAAAAGGCGAGTGAATAATACTCACGCCAACCGTAACGCCTCACGGCACAGCGCTTGTCTCGTTGGAGTCATTTTATGAAGTTGCCCTTTAAACCACATCTGCTTGTTCTTCTGTGCAGTGCCGGGCTGTTTGCCGCCTCAGGTGTCATGTTTGTCAAAAGTCGGGAGACAGAGCCTGTCGTCCCCGCTCCCGTCGCACAACAACCGGTACCCCCCGCAGCAGCGCAACCCGCCCCCGTCGTCGCCCCAGCCTATACGGCCGCGCAAATCGATCAGTGGGTTGCTCCCATCGCACTCTATCCGGATGCCCTGCTGTCACAAATTTTAATGGCCTCGACCTACCCGGCCAACGTCATCCAGGCGGCGCAGTGGTCCAAAGACAACCCTAAAATGGAAGGAGACGCCGCTATCCAGGCCGTTGCCAGCCAGCCCTGGGATCCCAGCGTAAAATCGCTGGTCGCGTTTCCTCAACTGATGTCGCTGATGGGTGAAAACCCGCCGTGGGTACAAAATCTGGGGGATGCGTTTCTCGCGCAACCGAAGGATGTCATGGATTCCGTCCAACGCCTGCGCGCGCTGGCTCAAAAGACCGGCGCCTTACAATCGACGCCTCAGCAGACGGTCACCACCGTGACGAAACCTGCCCCGGCCAAATCGGCCACCAGCGAATCGACGACTTCCACCACGCCTGCCCCGACGGTGATCAAAATTGAATCCGCAGATCCGCAGGTCGTTTACGTCCCCACCTATAACCCCAATACCGTTTACGGTACCTGGCCAAACACGGCTTACCCGCCAACCTATCTACCTCCTTCTCCGGGAGAGCAGTTTACGGACAGTCTGGTTAAAGGCTTAGGCTTCAGCCTGGGTGTGGCGACAACCTACGCCATCTTCAGCAACATCGACTGGGATGATGACGACGACTGGGACCACCATCATGACGATGACTGGAATCACGGCGGCTATAACCGCAACGGTGATAACAATATCAATATCAACGTTGAGAACTTCAACAAAATCAGTGGTCAACGCCTGACGGATGCCAACCGCACCTGGCAGCATAACCCGGCGTATCGGGAAGGTGTGCCCTACCCCACCAGCCAGCTTAATAACCGCTTCCATTCCACTAACACGGTAACGGGGCTCAGTTCTACGCAGCAAAAACCGGTTAACCGCGACAGCCAGCGTCAGGCGGCCCTGAGCCAGATAGAGAAATCGACGGGTAAAACCTTCCCGCAAACCGCGCGTCCGGGAACCAGAGATGCACAGCGCCAGGCTTCAGGCGAACAGCTGAAGCAGATATCCCAGCGCAACAACTACCGTGGCTACGACACCAGACCGCAAACGGCAAAGCGAACCACCTCGCAGCAGCGTGATAATCACCCTGCCGTAACCCAGCGACAGGAGAAACGGATCGCGCAGCCTGCTCAGCAACGCCATATCCCGCAGCGAACCAGCCAGCCTCGCGCAAATGCCTTGAGCGGCAACGACAGCCGCTCTGCCAACTGGCAAGCCCAGCAGCAACGGGGGGCGCAAAGCAGACAACTGGCTGCCCGTCATCAGCAGCCGCGTCAGGCCCCTGCCGGACGTGCTGAACACCGTGAATTCCGTCATCGTTAAGGGAGCCAACATGAAAAAGAATCTTGTCTGTGGAATGGTGTTGTTCATGATGTCCACCGCTGCGATGGCACAGCAATCCTTCAGCACGCCCGCTCAGGCGACCGATGCGCTGGCGCATGCCATCAGTGAGCAGAATGAAACGGCGATGAACAATCTGCTTGGAGAGAACTGGCGCGATTTTCTGCCGCCAGAAGGGGTCGATCCTGATGCCGTCGATCGTTTCCTCCGCGACTGGAAGGTGCGGCACAACACGGTTATCGATGGTAATACGGCGCATCTGGTCGTCGGAAATAACGACTGGCAGTTGCCCATCCCGGTTGTCAAAACCGCTACCGGATGGCAATTCGATATCAAGGAGGGCGCCGAGGAGATCCTGACCCGCGAGATCGGGCGTAACGAGCTTGCCGCCATCGAAGCATTACATGCCTATGTGGATGCCCAGCAGAGCTATTTCGCCATGAATCAAAAATACGCGCAGAAAATTGTCAGCTCTGAAGGGAAAAAAGATGGTCTCTACTGGCCCGTTTCGCCGGGTGAAGCCCCCAGCCCGCTGGGGCCGGCCTTCAGCCCCAAAGAGCCCGGTGCAGGCTATCACGGCTATCGGTTCCGTATCCTGCCTGATGAGAAAGGCTTTGCGATGGTGGCATGGCCCGTCAGCTATGGCCAGACAGGCGTCATGAGCTTTGTGATAAACCAGGATGACAAAGTGTACCAGGCCGATCTCGGCAATGACTCTGAGCAGAAAGCCCAGGCGTTAACCGCCTATAGCCCGGATAAAACCTGGCAGCCTGTGGCTCCCTGAATCCAGCACATAAAAAAAGCGGCCACAGGCCGCTTTTTTTGTCTGAAGAAACTTATTTCTTCTTCGCTTTCGCGTTTGGCAGGTCGGTGATGCTACCTTCAAACACTTCTGCCGCCAGGCCCACGGACTCGTGCAGAGTTGGGTGAGCGTGGATGGTCAGCGCGATGTCTTCCGCGTCGCAACCCATTTCGATCGCCAGACCGATTTCACCCAGCAGCTCGCCGCCGTTGGTACCGACAATCGCACCACCGATAACGCGGTGAGTCTCTTTGTCGAAGATCAGTTTGGTCATACCGTCTGCGCAGTCGGAAGCGATAGCACGGCCAGAAGCAGCCCACGGGAAGGTGGCGGTTTCGTAGCTGATGCCTTTCTCTTTCGCTTCTTTCTCGGTCAGACCGACCCATGCCACTTCTGGCTCGGTGTACGCGATAGATGGGATCACTTTCGGATCGAAGTAGTGTTTCATGCCGGCGATAACTTCAGCGGCAACGTGACCTTCGTGAACACCTTTGTGCGCCAGCATTGGCTGACCGACGATATCGCCGATAGCAAAGATGTGCGGCACGTTAGTGCGCAGCTGTTTGTCAACGCGGATGAAGCCACGGTCGTCCACTTCCACGCCTGCTTTGCCCGCGTCGAGGTTCTTACCGTTCGGCACACGGCCGATCGCCACCAGCACGGCGTCGTAACGCTGTGGTTCGGATGGCGCTTTTTTACCTTCCATGGAAACGTAAATACCGTCTTCTTTCGCTTCAACGGCAGTCACTTTGGTTTCCAGCATCAGGTTGAATTTCTTGCTGATACGCTTGGTGAAGACTTTAACGATGTCTTTATCCGCAGCCGGGATAACCTGGTCGAACATTTCAACCACGTCAATGTCTGAACCCAGCGCATGGTACACGGTACCCATTTCCAGACCGATGATACCGCCGCCCATAACCAGCAGACGTTTTGGAACGGTTTTCAGTTCCAGGGCATCGGTGGAATCCCACACGCGTGGATCTTCATGTGGAATGAATGGCAGTTCGATTGGACGAGAGCCCGCCGCGATGATCGCGTTGTCGAAGTTGATTACGGTTTTGCCGTTTTCGCCTTCCACTTCAAGGGTGTTCGCGCCGGTGAATTTACCCAGACCGTTAACCACTTTCACTTTACGGCCTTTCGCCATGCCAGCCAGACCACCGGTCAGCTGAGTGATAACTTTCTCTTTCCAGGTACGGATTTTATCGATATCGGTTTTCGGCTCGCCGAAGACGATACCGTGTTCAGCCAGCGCTTTGGCTTCTTCGATAACTTTCGCTACGTGCAGCAGCGCTTTAGAAGGGATACAACCTACGTTCAGACAAACACCACCAAGGGTGTTGTAACGTTCTACGATGACGGTTTCCAGACCTAAATCAGCGCAACGGAAGGCTGCAGAGTAACCTGCGGGACCTGCCCCAAGTACCACGACCTGAGTTTTGATTTCAGTACTCATCATGACCTCTTATTGATTTCCGGCGGTCCAGGTACTTGTCGCCCTTCATCCACCGGGACGTTCTATCCGCCCGCAGTTTACAAAATTGTTAACAATTTTGAAACAACAAACGGCTCACGAATTGTCGCTTTCGCCAATAACCTCACAAACCACATGAGATTAACAGAAAAAAGCCGACCGACTGGCCGGCTTTTCACTTACATCACCAGGCGGCGAATGTCGCTCAGCATGTTGTTGATGATGGTGATGAAACGCGCACCATCAGCACCGTCGATCACGCGGTGGTCGAAGGACAGAGAGATTGGCATCATCAGACGCGGCACGAACTCTTTGCCATTCCACACCGGCTCCATCGCGGACTTGGACACACCGAGGATAGCCACTTCCGGCGCGTTAACAATCGGTGCGAAGTGGGTAGTACCCAGGCCGCCGATGCTGGAGATAGTGAAGCAGCCGCCCTGCATTTCGCCGGCAGTCAGCTTACCATCACGCGCTTTTTTGGAGATGGTGGTCAGTTCGCGGGACAGCTCAGTGATGCTCTTCTTGTTCACGTCTTTGAAGACCGGAACAACCAGACCATTTGGCGTATCAACCGCAACACCGATGTTGATGTATTTCTTCAGCGTCAGCTTCTGGCCATCTTCGGACAGGGAGCTGTTGAAGCGTGGCATCTGCTCCAGGGCAGCGGCAACGGCTTTCATGATGAAGACCACAGGGGTGAATTTCACGTCCAGTTTACGCTTCTCAGCTTCGGCGTTCTGCTGTTTACGGAACGCTTCCAGATCGGTGATATCGGTTTTGTCGAAGTGCGTAACGTGCGGGATCATGACCCAGTTACGGCTCAGGTTAGCACCAGAGATTTTCTGGATGCGGCCCAGTTCCACTTCTTCAATTTCACCGAACTTGCTGAAGTCCACTTTCGGCCATGGCAGCATGCCCGGGATACCGCCGCCTGCGGCTGCAGCTGGTGCAGCTTCAGCGCGTTTCACCGCGTCTTTCACATAAGCCTGAACGTCTTCGCGCAGGATACGACCTTTACGGCCAGTCCCTTTCACTTTCGCCAGGTTCACGCCGAATTCGCGCGCCAGGCGACGAATCAGCGGGGTCGCGTGGACGTAAGCGTCGTTTTCAGCGAACTCAGATTTGCTTTCCGCTTTTGCAGCAGGTGCCGCTGGTTTAGCAGCCTGAGCCGGTGCAGCAGCCGGTGCTGGAGCAGCTGCGGCAGCCGGAGCGGCAGCAGGCGCAGCGCCTTCCACTTCGAAGACCATGATCAGAGAGCCGGTAGAGACTTTGTCGCCGGTGCTGATTTTGATCTCTTTAACGGTACCCGCGAACGGCGCAGGCACTTCCATAGAGGCTTTGTCGCCTTCAACGGTGATCAGTGACTGTTCAGCGGCAACTTTGTCGCCCACTTTCACCATCACTTCGGTCACTTCGACTTCGTCACCGCCGATGTCAGGAACGTTAACGTCTTTCACGCCGCCTGCTGCTGGTGCAGCCGCTGGCGCCGGAGCAGCAGCCTGAGCTGGCGCAGCGGCAGGTGCAGCACCCGCCACTTCGAAGATCATGATCAGAGAGCCGGTAGACACTTTGTCACCGGTGTTGATCTTGATCTCTTTAACGGTGCCCGCGAACGGCGCCGGCACTTCCATAGACGCTTTATCGCCTTCTACGGTGATCAGAGACTGCTCAGCCGCAACGGTATCGCCCACTTTCACCAGGATTTCAGTGACTTCAACTTCGTCACCGCCGATGTCAGGCACGTTAACTTCTTTCGCTGCCGCGGCAGCTGCTGGAGCAGCGGCGGCCGGAGCTTCTTTCTTCTCTTCCTGCGCAGGTGCAGCAGCTGCTGCACCGTCGGCGGAATCGAAAATCATGATCAGTTTGCCAGTCTCGGTTTTATCGCCAACAGAGACTTTGATCTCTTTAACGATGCCAGCCTGAGGAGACGGGACTTCCATAGAGGCTTTGTCGCCTTCTACGGTGATCAGCGACTGTTCAGCTTCAACTTTGTCGCCTACTTTGACCAGGATCTCGGTGATTTCAACTTCATCAGCCCCGATGTCCGGTACATTGATTTCGATAGCCATTATTCTTTTACCTCTTACGCCAGACGCGGGTTAACTTTTTCTGCATCGATGTTGAATTTGGTAATTGCGTCCGCAACCACTTTCTTATCGATTTCGCCACGTTTAGCCAGTTCGCCCAGTGCTGCTACAACCACGTAAGAAGCATCAACTTCGAAGTGGTGACGCAGGTTTTCGCGGCTGTCAGAACGACCGAAGCCGTCAGTACCCAGTACGCGATAATCATCAGCTGGAACGTAAGTACGAACCTGCTCAGCGAACAGTTTCATATAGTCAGTAGACGCCACCGCTGGCGCGTCGTTCATCACCTGAGCGATGTACGGAACGCGTGGGGTTTCCATTGGGTGCAGCATGTTCCAGCGCTCACAATCCTGGCCATCACGCGCCAGTTCAGTGAAGGAGGTCACGCTGTACACGTCGGAACCCACACCGTAGTCTTTCGCCAGGATCTGCGCTGCTTCACGAACGTGACGCAGAATAGAACCGGAGCCCAGCAGCTGAACTTTACCTTTGCTACCTTCGATGGTTTCGAGTTTGTAGATACCTTTACGGATACCTTCCTCGGCACCTGCTGGCATTGCCGGCATGTGGTAGTTTTCGTTCAGGGTGGTGATGTAGTAGTAAATGTTCTCTTGCGCTTCGCCGTACATGCGCTGCAGACCGTCATGCATGATGACTGCCACTTCGTACGCGTAAGACGGGTCGTAAGAGATACAGTTAGGGATAGTCAGAGACTGAATGTGGCTGTGGCCATCTTCGTGCTGCAGACCTTCACCGTTCAGGGTCGTACGACCGGAAGTACCACCAATCAGGAAGCCGCGAGCCTGCTGGTCGCCTGCCTGCCAGCACAGGTCACCGATACGCTGGAACCCGAACATGGAGTAGTAGATGTAGAACGGGATCATCGGCAGGTTGTTGGTGCTGTAGGAGGTCGCAGCAGCCAGCCAGGATGCGCCTGCGCCCAGCTCGTTGATACCTTCCTGCAGGATCTGACCTTTCTCGTCTTCTTTGTAGTATGCAACCTGCTCACGGTCCTGCGGGGTGTACTGCTGGCCGTTCGGGCTGTAGATACCGATCTGACGGAACAGACCTTCCATACCGAAAGTACGCGCTTCGTCAGCGATGATTGGCACCAGACGATCTTTGATCGACTTGTTCTTCAGCATCACGTTCAGGGCACGAACGAAAGCGATAGTGGTGGAGATCTCTTTGTTCTGCTCTTCCAGCAGCTGAGAGAAGTCTTCCAGCGCTGGCAGTTCCAGTTTCTCGGTGAAGTTAGGCTGACGAGCTGGCAGGTAGCCTTTCAGCGCCTGACGACGTTCGTGCAGGTACTTGTACTCTTCAGAACCTTCCGGGAAGGTGATGTAAGACAGGTTTTCTACCTGCTCATCGGTCACTGGCACGTTGAAACGGTCGCGAATATAGCGCACGCCGTCCATGTTCATTTTCTTAACCTGGTGAGCGATGTTTTTACCTTCTGCGGTATCACCCATGCCGTAACCTTTGATGGTGTGGGCCAGGATTACAGTCGCTTTACCTTTGGTTTCGCGCGCTTTTTTCAGTGCAGCGTAGATTTTCTTCGGATCGTGACCACCACGGTTCAGCGCCCAGATCTGCTCGTCAGTCCAGTCTGCAACCAGTGCGGCGGTTTCAGGATATTTGCCGAAGAAGTGCTCACGAACGTAGGCACCGTCTTTGGATTTGAAGGTCTGGTAGTCACCGTCAACGGTTTCGTTCATCAGCTGGATCAGTTTACCGCTGGTGTCTTTACGCAGCAGTTCGTCCCAACGGGAACCCCACATTACTTTGATAACGTTCCAGCCAGCACCTGCGAAGATGCCTTCCAGTTCGTTGATGATCTTACCGTTACCGGTTACCGGACCATCCAGACGCTGCAGGTTACAGTTGATGATGAAGCACAGGTTGTCCAGCTTCTCACGGGTAGCGATGGTGATCGCACCTTTAGATTCTGGCTCATCCATCTCACCGTCGCCCAGGAAGGCGTAAACGGTTTGCTCAGAGGTATCTTTCAGACCACGGTGTTCCAGGTACTTCAGGAATTTCGCCTGATAGATTGCACCAATTGGGCCCAGACCCATGGATACGGTCGGGAACTGCCAGAATTCAGGCATCAGTTTAGGGTGCGGGTAAGAAGACAGACCTTTACCGTGAACTTCCTGACGGAAGTTGTTCATCTGCTCTTCAGTCAGACGACCTTCCAGGAATGCACGTGCATAGATGCCCGGAGAGATGTGGCCCTGGAAGTACACCAGGTCGCCGCCGTCTTTCTCGTTAGCAGCACGGAAGAAGTGGTTGAAGCACACTTCGTAAACGGTCGCAGAGGACTGGAAGGACGCCATGTGGCCACCCAGCTCCAGATCTTTCTTGGACGCACGCAGAACGGTCATGATGGCGTTCCAGCGGATAGCAGAACGGATACGGCGTTCCAGATCCAGATTGCCCGGGTATTCCGGTTCGTCTTCAACGGCAATCGTGTTTACGTAGTTGCTAGCCCCTGCACCTGAAGCAACCTTCACGCCGCCTTTGCGGGCTTCAGAAAGCAGCTGATCAATCAGATACTGAGCGCGCTCAACACCTTCTTCACGGATGACCGATTCGATCGCCTGTAGCCAGTCGCGAGTTTCGATCGGATCCACGTCATTTTGGAGACGTTCTGACATGGGGGTATTCCTTATCTATCTAATACGTTGATTTATCTGGAACCTGTCCCATTGTATTTTCGTCAGAAAACACAATAAGACAGGTTCTGCGTTTAGTTGCCGCGCTCTAAAAGTACCTGGCGCTTAATCCTTTCGTTGCTGTATGCGGCGTAATGAACGTTCGCGACGCGATTGTTCTCGGCTGCGGTCCAGCAAGATTTCCTCAATGAAAGCCAGATGTCGGTGCGACGCTTCGCGCGCCTGCTCCGGTTCCCCGGCCATTATCGCCTCGAATACTCGGGTGCGATGGTTGCTTACCAGCGGGAGCATGTCCCGACGGGCATACAACAATTCAAAATTTTGACGAACGTTCTGGGCCAGCATCGGCTCCATGCAGCGTAGCAGATGGAGGAGCACTACGTTGTGTGCCGCTTCGGTGACGGCAATCTGATACTGGACGACGGCATTGGACTCGGCGTCTAAATCGCCGGACTGCTGTGCCCGTTCAATGGCCTGATGCAGTTCGCGGATACGCACGCGATCTTCATCAGTGCTGCGAAGGGCGGCGTAATAGGCCGCGATACCTTCAAGCGCGTGACGGGTCTCAAGCAGATCAAACTGGGATTCTGGGTGGTCAGAGAGAAGTTCTACCAGCGGATCGCTGAAGCTCTGCCACAGGCTGTTTTGAACAAAGGTTCCGCCGCCCTGGCGACGAAGCAGCAAGCCCTTTGCTTCGAGGCGTTGAATCGCCTCACGCAGAGAGGGGCGGGATACGTCGAACTGTTTAGCCAGCTCGCGTTCTGGCGGAAGTTTCTCACCCGGGCGCAGTGTCCCCTCGAGGATTAAAAACTCCAGCTGCTGCTCAATCACATCGGATAGTTTTGGTTGGCGAATTTTGCTGTAGGCCATATTCCCTGTCTTACGCCTTTTTGCCCGGAGTCAATTGGTCTTACCAATTTCAAGTTCGTATCGCTAAAGTAACAAAGTATTCACCTTCTGTCCATATTGGTTTTGATTGAAATCAGTAAACCCTGCACATTTTAACAACCTTACAGAAATAACGTTTCAGAAATGTAACTTTGCACAAATGAGCTGATTACTACCAAAGAGGGAGTTTTAACCATAATGAAACGAGGGTTTTTGCAATCTGAAGCGATTCAACAACGCAAAAAATGAAAATTCGCCCACTTTTAAGGCATTTCTATTCTATAGGTTGGGGTAGTAAGAATTAACGGTGCGATTTACAAATGCTTTCTTTTTATTCAACTCGTCATCAGCCCTTCATAAAGCAGGTGCATTCACATGCGCTTACCACTATTCTTGCGCTTACGGAAGACATCTCCGCTTTTTTCGGTCTTATTAACCGTAAAGAAATAAATACAGAAAACGGATATTCATAATTACACACGCACAGCGTGAACATAACAACCACACACGAGGTTTCAAATGGAAGCTCAACAGCACGGCGATCAGCTAAAGCGCGGCCTTAAAAACCGCCATATACAGCTCATCGCATTGGGTGGTGCTATCGGCACTGGCCTGTTTCTGGGAAGCGCATCCGTCATCCAGTCGGCCGGTCCAGGCATTATTTTGGGTTACGCTATCGCAGGTTTTATTGCGTTTCTGATTATGCGCCAGTTAGGTGAGATGGTCGTTGAAGAGCCGGTTGCAGGCTCGTTCAGCCACTTTGCCTACAAATACTGGGGCAGTTTTGCCGGTTTCGCTTCCGGCTGGAACTACTGGGTGCTTTACGTTCTGGTGGCCATGGCAGAACTGACCGCCGTGGGGAAATACATTCAGTTCTGGTATCCCGAGATCCCAACCTGGGTTTCTGCGGCAGCGTTCTTCGTCATTATCAACGCCATCAACCTGACCAACGTAAAAGTGTTCGGTGAGATGGAGTTCTGGTTTGCCATCATCAAAGTCATTGCCGTGGTGGCGATGATTATCTTTGGCGGCTGGCTGCTGTTTAGCGGCAACGGTGGCCCACAGGCCACAGTGCGTAACCTCTGGGAGCAAGGTGGATTCCTGCCTCACGGGATGACCGGTCTGGTGATGATGATGGCCATTATTATGTTTTCCTTCGGGGGGCTGGAGCTGGTGGGGATCACCGCCGCTGAAGCCGACAACCCGGAGCAAAGCATCCCGAAAGCGACAAATCAGGTTATCTACCGAATTCTGATCTTCTATGTGGGTTCACTGGCCGTTCTGCTCTCGCTGCTGCCGTGGACACGCGTCACGGCCGACACCAGCCCGTTCGTCCTTATCTTCCACGAACTGGGCGATACCTTCGTGGCGAATGCACTCAATATCGTCGTGCTGACGGCGGCGCTTTCCGTTTACAACAGCTGCGTGTACTGCAACAGCCGCATGCTGTTCGGCCTTGCGCAGCAGGGTAACGCACCGAAAGCCCTGTTGAACGTCGATAAGCGCGGCGTGCCGGTCAATACCATCATTGTTTCGGCTATCGTGACGGCGCTTTGCGTGCTGATTAACTACATGGCACCTGAATCGGCGTTTGGCCTGCTGATGGCCCTGGTGGTCTCGGCTCTGGTGATTAACTGGGCGATGATCAGCCTGGCGCACATCAAGTTCCGCCGCGCTAAACAGCAGCAGGGCGTAACCACACGCTTCCCTGCCCTGCTCTATCCGCTGGGTAACTGGGTTTGCCTGCTGTTTATGGCGGGCGTGCTGGTAATTATGCTACTCACCCCAGGCATGGCGATTTCCGTTTACCTGATCCCGGTCTGGATTGCGATCCTCGGCGTGGGGTATCTGGTAAAACAGAAAAACGGTAAAACCGTAAAAGCACATTAATAGCCCCTCAGCTCAGCACTCGTTTCGCGGGTGCTGAGCGTTTGTTACCTTCCTCACAAATTCACCTCGTCAGCCGCTTTATCCATATCACCGCCCTGATACTGCAACGCATATATCGATTAGCCAGCAAATAATTCTCTCCATACCGTCACCCGGAGAGCAGTCAATGGATAACAATAAACTGTCAGTAAAAGAGAAGATCGGCTATGGGATGGGCGATGCAGGATGCAATATCATCTTCGGCGCCATCATGTTGTTTGTTAATTATTTTTATACCGATATTTTTGGGCTGGCACCTGCGCTGGTCGGCGTGTTGCTGCTGTCCGTGCGCGTCATTGATGCCGTTACGGACCCGATTATGGGGGCCATCGCGGACCGTACCCGCAGTAAATATGGGCGGTTTCGTCCATGGCTTTTGTGGATTGCGTTCCCCTATGCGCTGTTCAGTATCCTGATGTTCACCACGCCTGACTGGAGCTATAACAGCAAAGTTATCTATGCCTTTGTGACCTACTTCCTGCTCTCGTTAACCTATACGGCCATCAACATTCCCTACTGCTCGTTGGGCGGCGTGATCACCAATGACCCAAAAGAGCGCGTGGCCTGCCAGTCCTATCGCTTTGTGATGGTGGGTATTGCCACGCTTTTACTGTCGCTCACGCTCCTGCCGATGGCGGACTGGTTTGGTGGCGATAACAAAGCCAAAGGCTACCAGATGGCGATGACCGTGCTGGCGCTGATTGGTACCTGTATGTTCCTGTTCTGCTTCGCCACCGTGCGCGAGCGCGTACGTCCGGCGGTGCAGACCCATGATGAGCTGAAAAACGATCTGAAGGACGTGTGGAAAAACGACCAGTGGGTACGCATTCTGCTGCTGACGCTCTGCAACGTCTGCCCGGGCTTTATCCGCATGGCGGCCACCATGTATTACGTCACCTGGGTAATGGGCCAGAGCACTCACTTTGCCACCCTGTTTATCAGCCTGGGCGTGGTGGGAATGATGCTCGGCAGTATGCTGGCGAAAGTGCTGACCGACCGCTGGTGTAAACTAAAAGTGTTCTTCTGGACCAACATCGTGCTGGCGCTTTTCTCCTGCGCGTTCTATTTATTCGACCCGAAAGCGACCGTCACCATCGTGGTGCTCTACTTCCTGCTTAACATTCTTCACCAGATCCCATCTCCGCTGCACTGGTCGCTAATGGCCGATGTGGACGACTATGGCGAGTGGAAAACCGGTAAACGCATCACCGGGATCAGCTTCTCGGGCAATATCTTCTTCCTCAAGCTGGGGCTGGCGATTGCTGGCGCGATGGTGGGCTTCCTGCTCTCATGGTATGGCTACGACGCCGGTGCGAAAGCGCAAAGCGCAGAGGCCATTAACGTGATCGTTCTGCTGTTTACCGTGATCCCGGGTGTGGGGTATTTGATCACTGCGGGCGTAGTACGACTGCTGAAAGTGGATCGGGAAACCATGAAACAGATCCAGCTCGACCTGGAGAAACGCCGCACCAACTACAGCGAACTGAACGCCTGGCAGGAAACGAGAGCCGAAACAAAAGAAGGAACGCCGCATGCATAACTGGCCTAACCCGTTTATAGAACAACGCGCTGACCCGTACATTCTGCGTCATGAAGGGCAATATTATTTTATCGCCTCCGTGCCGCAATACGACAGGCTGGCGATCCGCCGGGCAGCGTCGCTGGAAGGTCTGCGCAGCGCCGACGAGGTGGTCGTATGGCGCAAACCGGAGACCGGCCCAATGAGCCAGCTTATCTGGGCACCGGAACTGCATCATATCGACGGTAAGTGGTACATCTATTTTGCCGCCGCGCACACCCAGGCGCTGGACGGTCTGGGCATGTTCCAGCACCGCATGTTTGTGCTGGAGTGTGCCGACCGCGACCCGCTAACCGGCACGTGGACTGAAAAAGGCCAGGTAAAAACGCCGTTCGACACCTTTGCGCTGGACGCGACCACGTTCGTGCATCAGGGGAAACGCTGGTATCTGTGGGCGCAAAAAGCCCCGGATATCTCCGGCAACTCCAATCTCTATTTATGTGAAATGGAGAACCCGTGGACGCTGAAAGGCGAGCCGGTGATGCTCAGTAAACCGGAATATGACTGGGAGTGCCGCGGCTTCTGGGTCAACGAAGGCCCAGCGGTGCTATTCCACGGCGACAAGTTGTTTATCAGCTATTCCGCCAGCGCGACCGACGAGAACTACTGCATGGGGCTGCTGTGGACAGAGATCAATGCCGATCCGCAAAATCCTGCCAACTGGCACAAGGCCTCGCGCCCGGTCTTCGTCACCAGCTACGAAAACCGCCAGTATGGGCCAGGCCATAACAGCTTTACGCAAACGCCGGAAGGAGAAGATGTGCTGGTGTATCACGCGCGAAATTACACCGAAATTGAAGGCGATCCGCTTTATGACCCCAATCGTCATACCCGCCTGAAGCTCGTCCGCTGGCACGAAAACGGGATGCCTGATTTTGGCATCCCACCTGCAGATACGCCTTAACCGCTACGGCACGCGGGTTCAGACCAGCGTGCCGTAAATGGTCAGCAACGCCACGATAACGACCACCACAAACGACGTTTTCTTCGCCATCGAGACCGCCGCTTTCGGCGTTTCTATCTTGTCGGTATGCGGCTCACGCGCCAGTGAGAACTGCGCGAGGCGTGTCAGCACCTGGTACTGCGAGGTATGACGGTCGCCAAGCGACGCGAACCACGCCGGGAGCGCTTTTTCGCCGTGGCCAATAAGCGCGTAGACCACACCCACCAGACGAACCGGAAGCCAGTCGAGCACGTGCAGGATCGCATCAATGCCGGAGAGCAAACGTTCATGCGGGGTGAGATAGCGGGCAAGCCAGGTCTGCCAGGCGCGCAGGAACGCATATCCCATCAGCAGTACCGGCCCCCACGGGCCCCCCACCACAAACCAGAACAGCGGCGCCAGGTAGTAGCGGAAGTTAATCCACAGCAGCGCGTTTTGCAGTTCACGCAGGAACTCGCGTTCATCGCAATCCGGCGGCACGCCGTGGATCATCGTCAGCTCGCTGGCCATGGCGCTACGTGCATGCGCATCATCACGGGAAGCGGCTTTCAGATAAGCGTGATAGTGCATACGCACTTTGCCTGCGCCAATGCACAGCACGCCGAGCAGGATCCACACCACCAGTAGCGGCACGTTGAAAAAGAGGCCGTATAACGAGCGCAGCAGCAAGAACGTAATCACCATCACGCCCGCGGTCATCAGCAGCGTACGCAGCATGGAAAAATGGTTAATCCGGCGGAAAAGCACCTCCAGCCGGTGATCCAGATGCCAGTGCTCACCGAGTTTGAACAAGCGTTCAGCGATGATAACCAGCAGCATGGTAAACAACGTCATGTTATCTCCTTATTCTGACGACGCGGTAAGCATGGCGCGAAACCGGGGCCAGTCAAATGCAGGGCCAGGATCGGTTTTTCGCGCCGGGGCGATATCACAGTGTCCCGTAATGTTCTCTGCAATCGCAGGGTAAAGCCTGATGAGCGTTTGGGTGATATCCACCAACCGCTGGTACTGTGCATCGGTATAAGGGGTGGTGTCCGTGCCTTCCAGCTCAATCCCAATAGAGAAGTCATTGCAACGCTCGCGCCCCTTATACATCGAGACACCCGCATGCCAGGCGCGCTTATCAAAAGGAACATACTGAACCACTTCGCCATCGCGACGGATCAGGCAGTGCGCCGATACGCGCAGATGCGCAATCTCAGCAAAGAAAGGATGGGCATCGGGATCTATCGTTCCCGTGAATAACGCATCGATCCACGGACCGCCAAACTCACCTGGCGGGAGACTAATGTTATGAACCACCAGCAGTGTGGGCTTTTCATCCTCCGGGCGGCCATCGTGGTGCGGTGAGGGTACACGCCGCGCATCCACCAGCCATCCGTCTTCTAACAACATGCTGGAACTCCTTATGTATGGTGCTGTTACTCGGTTCAGAGTAGCATGTTTCAATATTATGATTCGTTACCAATTTGGAGTTTTATCATGCCGCCTCGCCGCTACAACCCCGACCACCGACGTGAAGCGCTTCTGGAACGTATTAATATGGATATTCCGGCAAGCGTTGCCCATGCTTTGAAAGAAGATCTGGGCGGTGACGTCAGCGCGGACAACGATATTACCGCACAATTATTGCCGAAAGAGACACGCTCACACGCCGTGATCATCACCCGCGAAGATGGCGTGTTTTGCGGCAAGCGCTGGGTTGAAGAGGTCTTTACTCAACTGGCTGGCGATGAGGTGCAAATCACCTGGCATGTCGAAGACGGTGACGCCATTACCGCAAACCAGCCGCTGTTTGAGCTTGAAGGCCCGTCCCGCGTGCTGCTGACCGGTGAACGTACCGCGCTTAACTTTGTGCAGACCCTTTCAGGGGTGGCAAGTGAAGTGCGTCGTTACGTTGACCTGCTGGCCGGTACCCATACGCAGCTGCTGGACACCCGTAAAACGCTGCCAGGTCTGCGCACGGCATTAAAGTACGCGGTGCTTTGTGGCGGGGGAGCCAACCACCGTCTGGGGTTGTCCGACGCCTTCCTGATTAAAGAGAACCACATTATTGCCTCTGGCTCCGTGCGTCAGGCGGTGGAGAAAGCCTTCTGGCTGCACCCGGATGTGCCGGTTGAAGTGGAAGTTGAAAACCTCGAAGAGCTGGAGCAGGCCATCAAGGCCGGTGCCGATATCATCATGCTCGATAACTTTGAAACAGCACAGATGCGCGAGGCGGTGAAGCTCACCAACGGCCAGGCACAGCTCGAAGTTTCAGGAAACGTCACCTTCGAAACGATCCGTGAATTCGCCGAAACCGGCGTGGACTACATTTCTGTCGGGGCGCTGACCAAGCACGTTCGCGCCCTCGATCTCTCCATGCGCTTTAAATAACGTCGTTCCCCCTCTCTGCCTGGAGAGGGGAAATTTCAGCCCTCCTCGCAATCTCTCTGTTCTTCTCTGCAAGTAAGTACAAATTCCCTGAACGCCGCTTCACGTTCCGTTTTTTGCCCCTCGTCTGCTTTTTTCCCCGCTGTCAGAGTAGCGCCACTTAACCCTGAGGAGCAGATATGAACAGACAACAAGGCTTCACGCTCATTGAGCTGATGGTGGTAATCGGCATTATTGCCATCCTGAGCGCCATTGGTATTCCCGCCTACCAGAACTACCTGCGAAAAGCGGCCCTGACCGACATGCTGCAAACGTTCGTGCCCTATCGCACGGCGATTGAACTTTGTGCCCTGGAACATGGCGGCGTGACGAGCTGCGACGGCGGCAGTAACGGTATCCCTTCTCCAACGACAACACGCTATGTCTCGGGAATGAGCGTGACGCAGGGCGTCGTGTCGTTAACCGGGCAGGAGAGCCTTAACGGACTTGAGGTGGTGGTGACGCCGCAATGGAGTAGTGGCAACGGTATGACGGGCTGGAAACGTAGCTGCAACATCAGCAACGACGGTGCGCTCAAAGAGGCCTGCGAAGATGTTTTCCGTTTCGACAGTAACTGACAGGAGCGGACAATGAATTCAGATCAACTCGTCACCCTGTGCCAGCGCCACCATGCTTTGCTGCTGACCAGCGACGCCGACATGATTAGCATCGCCGTCGTGGGCAATCCCGCCGCTGAAATGATGGAAGCGCTACGTTTCGCCACGCAAAAACGTATTGATATTGAATGCTGGACAGCGGAGCGCATGGAAAAACACCGGCAGTTAACCGCGCAATCACACCTCCCGGTTGTGTTAACGCCGCACAACACGGTGGATATTCTCAACCACACCCTGCAGCAGGCGATCAACCAGCGCGCATCTGACATTCATATCGAACCGATGGGGGATATCTGTCAGGTCCGCTTGCGTGTTGACGGTGTGCTTTGTCCGCTGCCTCCGCTTTCTGCAGCGGTGGCAAATACCCTCACCGCTCGCTTAAAAGTGCTGGGCCAACTGGATATTGCGGAGCGCCGTTTACCGCAGGATGGTCAATTTACGATTGAACTGGCAAGCGAGCCGGTCTCTTTTCGCATCGCCACGCTTCCCTGCAGCGGCGGAGAGAAAATTGTGCTGCGCCTGCTGCATCAGGTTCATCAGGCGCTGGAACCCGAAAAACTGGGAATGAGTGCGAAACAGCTGGCCCGCTTTAACGAGATCCTTCATCAACCGCAGGGGCTGATTTTGGTCACGGGCCCCACTGGCAGCGGAAAAACGGTCACGCTCTATAGCGCATTGCAGGCGCGTAATACCCCTGACGTTAACATCTGCAGCGTGGAAGATCCGATCGAGATCCCGCTTGCGGGGTTGAACCAAACGCAGATTAATCCCCGTGCGGGCTTAACCTTTCAGAGCGTTCTGCGGGCGCTCCTGCGCCAGGATCCGGACATCATTATGGTAGGCGAAATCCGCGATAGTGAAACGGCAGAGATTGCCATTAACGCCGCACAGACCGGGCATCTGGTGCTGTCGACGCTGCACACCAACTCCACGACGGAAACCGTCATTCGCCTGCAGCAGATGGGGGTCGCACGCTGGATGATCTCCTCTGCACTTTCGCTGGTGATTGCCCAGCGACTGGTGCGTCGTCTGTGTCCTCACTGTCGGCAGGAAGCCAACAGCCGCGCAGAATTACCGCGCACCGTATGGCCCCGGCCGCTTCCTCGCTGGCAACCTGGCGGCTGCGATCGCTGCTATCACGGCTTTTATGGCCGCGTCGCCATTTTTGAAGTCCTTGCCATCGACACCACGCTCCGGCAGGCCATCGCCAGTGGCGCCTCGATAGAAGTCATCGAAGCCAGCGCCCGTCAGGCGGGAATGACATCGTTATTTGAGCAGGGTTGTCTGGCCGTTGAGCAAGGACTGACCACGCTCGAAGAGTTGCTGCGCGTGCTGGGAATGCCCAATGAGTGTTAATCATCTCTGGCGCTGGCGGGCGCTATCCAGTGAAGGCGAATCTCTGTGTGGGGTGCTGTGGGCACCAGATCGCGAAACGGCCTTAGTCAGGCTGATGCGTAAAGAGTTACACCCACTTTCGCTCACCCGATGCTCACTGACGCACCGCTGGCAACCCCATCATTGCTATGAGATGTTTCGCCAGCTTGCCACGCTACTGCAGGCTGGCCTGACGTTATCGCAAAGTCTGCAAATGCTGGCCGAGCAGCATCCTGTCAAACACTGGCAGGCGCTGCTGGAAAACATGAATGATGATCTGAGCGAGGGATGCGTCTTTTCAGAGGCGCTGAAGCGATGGCCTGCGGTATTTAGCCCGCTGTATGTCTCGATGGTAAAAACAGGGGAGCTAACGGGAAAGCTGGAAACGTGCTGCCGCCAGCTCGCTCAGCAGCAACAATCCCAGCAGCAACTCACGGCAAAAGTGAAGAAGGCGTTGCGCTATCCGACGATCATCCTGGCGCTGGCCGTTCTGGTCGTTCTGGCCATGGTCACCCTGGTCTTGCCGGAGTTCGCGGCCATCTACAAAACGTTTAATACTCCCCTGCCGCTGCTGACACAGATGGTCATGGGCCTGTCGGCGTTTATCCAGACATACGCCATCGCCCTGTTCGTGCTGCTGCTTATTCCCGTGGCCATCGCCTGGGCGCTGCGACGGGATCCGCGCTGGCAACGTATCCTGATGCATATTCCCGTGACGGGAAGGCTGGCAAGAGGGCAAAAACTGGGGCAGATCTTTACCGTACTGTCACTCACCCAGCAGGCGGGCATCCCCTTTTTACAGGGATTACAGAGCGCAGAAGAAACTGTTGATAGCCGGTACTGGCAAGGCATATTGCGCAGCGTTCGTGGGGACATAGAACAAGGCTTTACCGTCTGGTCTTCATTTCAGAAAGCGGCCGTCTTTACCCCGCTGTGCATTCAACTCATACGCACCGGGGAGGTCTCTGGGTCACTCGACATTATGCTGGAAAACCTTGCCCGCCATCATACGGAGCAAACCTTTCAACTGGCAGATAATCTGGCCGCGCTTCTGGAGCCAGTGCTGCTGATTGTGACAGGGGTGATTATCGGTACGCTGGTGGTGGCGATGTATCTGCCCATTTTCCATCTCGGGGATGCAATGAGCGCGGGATAACGCTGGCGTACGGACATACGCCAGCAGAAACATTACAGGCTATTGAAAACGCGGTTTTCCTGCTCCTGAACGCGGATAAACGTCGTACGTTTTGTCAGCTCTTTCAGACGGGATGCCCCAACGTAGGTACATGCGGAACGCAGGCCGCCCAGGATGTCACGAGCCGTGTTTTCGACCGGGCCACGCAGAGGCAGCTTCACGGTTTTGCCTTCCGCAGCACGGTATTTTGCCACGCCACCTACGTGACGGGTCATTGCTGATTCTGAGCTCATGCCGTAGAACAGCATGAACTTCTCGCCGTTCTCTTCAACCACGGTACCGCCGCTCTCTTCATGACCCGCCAGCATGCCGCCAAGCATCACGAAATCCGCGCCGCCGCCAAAGGCTTTCGCGACATCACCCGGCATGGTGCAACCGCCGTCGCTGATGATCTGACCACCCAGACCGTGCGCGGCATCAGCACACTCAATCACCGCAGAAAGTTGCGGGTAACCCACACCGGTCTTCACACGCGTGGTACACACGGAACCCGGGCCAATGCCCACTTTTACGATGTCTGCACCGGAAAGGATCAGCTCTTCACACATTTCACCGGTTACCACGTTGCCCGCGATAATGGTTTTGGTGGGCCAGGCCTCACGCGCCTTGCTGACAAACTGCACGAAGTGCTCGGAGTAACCATTTGCCACATCAATACAGACAAAATTGAGCGCCGGGTTAGCGTTAAGAATCTGTTTGGTCTTCTCGAAATCGGCATCGGAGGTACCGGTGGAAACCATGACATGCTTCACCACATCGTCCGATGCAGAGGCGATAAAGGTATTCCACTCTTCCGGGCTGTAGTGCTTATGCACAGCGGTAAGGATATCGAATTTCGCCAGCGCGGTCGCCATCTCGAAGGTTCCCACCGTATCCATATTGGCTGCGATGATCGGCACGCCAGACCAGGTCTGACCGGAATGTTTAAAGGTGAATTGACGTTCGAGTTCAACGTCTGAGCGACTTTTCAGTGTAGAGCGTTTAGGGCGGATAAGAACGTCTTTGAAACCTAACTTCAGATCTTCTTCGATACGCATGTGCGGATTCCTGGGGTTAGAGGCAAATATGTTAAAAGCACAACTCCAGTGACGTTATCATACGCACTAATACCTGCTCCGCAAGACTGCGAAATTCTCTTTTTTTACGCTACAATCCTATAAATTTACCTGGTAAAAAGCCGGTAAAGAGAGCCAAACAGTGGCTGGCGCACGTTTGAATTTTAACCAACTGATTTTAATAATGAATAATTCCCAGGATTTGATTTAATGGGGTATATCGTCGCATTAACCGGCGGCATCGGTAGCGGGAAAAGTACCGTTGCGGACGCATTTTCTCGTCTGGGTATCACCATAATCGATGCCGATATCATTGCCCGTCAGGTGGTAGAGCCAGATACACCCGCACTAAACGCCATTAAGGCACATTTTGGTCAGGCAATTATCAACGCGGATGGCACGCTAAATCGCCGCAAGCTTCGTGAGTGCATTTTTTCTGATTCTTCAGAAAAGGCCTGGCTTAATGCTCTGCTCCACCCCATTATCCACCAGGAAACCCAGCGTCAGATTGCCGCAGCCCGCTCGCCGTATGTTCTGTGGGTGGTTCCGCTGCTGGTAGAGAATCAACTGCACAATAAAGCGGACCGGGTACTGGTCATTGATGTCTCACCCGAAACGCAAATCCAGCGCACCGTGGCGCGCGACCATGTCTCGCGCGAACAGGCTGAACAAATTCTTGCCGCTCAGGCCACGCGCGCTCAGCGCCTTGCCGTTGCGGATGATGTTATTGATAATAACGGCGCACCAGATGCCATTGCATCGGATGTTGCCCGCCTGCACGCGCAGTATCTGACGTATGCCGCGCAGGCCGTTGCACAGGAAAAACCATAATGTCGACCCACATCCTTTTTGAGCATCCGCTCAACGAAAAAATGCGTACCTGGCTGCGTATCGAATTTCTGATTCAACAACTCTCACAACATTTGCCCATCAGCGATCATGCTACGGCGCTGCACTTCTTCCGCAATGTGGGCGATCTTCTGGATGTAATTGAACGAGGCGACGTTCGCACCGAGCTACTGAAAGAGCTGGAGCGCCAGCAGCGTAAATTACAGGCCTGGGCCGAAGTACCGGGCGTTGACCAGAGCCGCATTGATTCACTCCGTCAACAGCTTAAAAACAGCAGCAGTACGCTGATGGCCGCTCCCCGCGTTGGGCAGTTTTTGCGCGAAGACCGCTTAATCGGGCTGGTGCGCCAGCGCCTGAGTATCCCGGGCGGCTGCTGCAGCTTTGACCTGCCGACACTGCATATGTGGTTGCATATGCCGCAGGTCCAGCGTGATGCGCAAGTGAAAAGCTGGCTGGACAGCCTGGAGCCGATGCATCAGACGTTATCCCTGATCCTCGATCTCATCCGTAACTCGGCGCCATTCCGAAAGCAAACCAGCCTGAACGGTTTCTACCAGGACAACGGTGATGATGCGGATCTGCTGCGTCTTAACCTCTCTTTAGGTGAACAGCTTTACCCGCAAATATCCGGGCATAAGAGTCGTTTTGCGATTCGCTTTATGCCGCTGGATAGTGAAAATGGCACCGTGCCGGAACGCCTCGATTTTGAACTGGCCTGTTGTTAAGGAGTGCCTATGTCTGATGTAACCACCGTAAACTGCCCAACCTGTGGCAAAACTGTTGTCTGGGGAGAGGTGAGTCCGTTTCGCCCATTCTGCTGTAAGCGTTGTCAGTTAATTGACCTGGGCGAATGGGCGGCGGAAGAGAAACGCATTCCAAGTGAAGGCGACCTCTCAGACAGCGATGACTGGAGCGAAAACCAGCAGTAGCGGTAGATGCCTGCTGGCGCTTCGCTTAGCAGGCCTACAGGTTGCCCGTTAGCCGGGATATGACGGGCGCATTTGCCGGAGGAAATTTTTCGGCATCACTCGCGTGAAGCGAAACCCAGCCACCCGGTTGACCCTCTTTCCCCCAGGGTTCCCCCTCCCAGCTTTCCACAAGCCAGAACCACAGCGTGATGTGACGATCCGGAAACTGGTATTCCAGCTTATCAAATAGCGTTGCGCCAATCGGAGTAATGCCGACCTCTTCCTGAAGCTCACGCACCAGCGCCTGCTCCGGCGTTTCACCGGACTCGATTTTCCCGCCAGGAAACTCCCACTTGTTTGCCATGTGGGCGTCAGCGGCACGTTGCGTAATGAAGATTTGGTTTTGCGGGTTGCGAATAATCCCGACAGCAATTTGCAGTATTTTCATATTGTCACTTCCATAAAAAAGGCGCAGATTTCTGCGCCTTTTCGTTTTTTATGAACTTAGCTCAGACGGCCGTGGCACGCCTTATATTTTTTACCGGAGCCGCATGGGCACGGATCGTTACGCCCCACTTTGCGATCGCCAGTTTGCGCGGCGATTGCCGCAGCGGCTTCGCTATCGTCAGTCTGGTGGCTGAGCTGCTGCATCTGTGCCAGACGCTCGGCTTCCTCACGACGCTGTTGCTCCATCGCTTCCACTTCTTCCGGCATACGCACCTGCACTTTGCTCAGGGTGCTGATAACTTCATATTTCAGCGACTCCAGCATGGAGGCAAACATCGAGAAGGATTCGCGCTTGTACTCCTGCTTAGGATCTTTCTGTGCATAGCCACGCAGGTGGATCCCCTGACGCAGGTAGTCCATCGCCGCCAGGTGCTCTTTCCATAGTGAGTCCAGCGTCTGCAGCATCACCCCTTTTTCGAAGTGACGCATCATCTCAGCGCCAACAACCTCTTCCTTACGCTTGTATACCTCCAGCGCGGTTTCGTAGATACGCTCGCGCAGGGTCTCTTCGTGCAGCTCAGGCTCTTTATCCAGCCACTCTTTGATTGGCAGGTCGAGGTCGAAGTCGTTTTTCAGGCGCTCCTGAAGGCCTTCGATATCCCACATCTCTTCCAGAGACTGAGGCGGAATGTGCGCATCGATAGTCGCTTTGAACACATCTTCACGAATGCTGTTGATGGTTTCGCTCACGTCGGATACGTCCAGCAGTTCGTTACGCTGGGTATAGATAGCACGACGCTGATCGTTGGCGACGTCGTCATATTCCAGCAGCTGCTTACGAATATCGAAGTTGCGGCTTTCCACTTTACGCTGCGCGTTGGCAATCGCTTTGGTCACCCATGGGTGCTCAATGGCTTCACCTGGTTTCATCCCCAGCTTACGCATCATGCCGGAAACACGGTCAGAGGCGAAGATACGCATCAGCGCATCCTCCATCGACAGGTAGAAGCGGGAAGAACCGGCATCACCCTGACGACCTGCACGACCACGCAGCTGGTTATCGATACGACGTGATTCGTGACGCTCAGTACCAATGATGTGCAGACCACCAGATGCCAGAACCGCGTCATGACGCACCTGCCAGTCGGCTTTGATCTGCGCAATCTGTTCCGGCGTTGGGTTTTCCAGCTCCGCCACTTCGGCCTGCCAGCTACCACCCAGCATAATATCGGTACCACGACCCGCCATGTTGGTGGCGATGGTCACGGCCGCTGGATAACCCGCCTGCGCAACGATATCTGCTTCTTTGGCGTGGAATTTGGCGTTCAGTACGTTGTGCTTGATACCCGCTTTGGTCAGCTCATTAGACACCACTTCGGATTTCTCGATGGAGATGGTCCCCACCAGAACCGGCTGGCCTTTAGCAGTACGTTCGCGAATATCTTCGATGATTGCCTGAATTTTTTCCGCTTCGGTCATGTAGACCAGGTCCGGCATGTCCTTACGGATCATTGGACGGTTGGTTGGAACGACAACGGTATCCAGTTTGTAGATGGAGCTGAATTCAAACGCTTCGGTATCTGCTGTACCGGTCATCCCTGCCAGCTTCTCGTACAGACGGAAGTAGTTCTGGAAGGTAATAGACGCCAGCGTCTGGTTTTCGTTTTGAATATCCACGCCTTCTTTGGCTTCAACGGCCTGGTGCAGACCGTCAGACCAGCGACGACCCTGCATGGTACGGCCGGTGTGCTCATCAACGATGATGACTTCGCCGTCTTTGACGATGTAGTCGACGTCGCGAGTGAACAGCGCATGGGCGCGCAGTGCGGCAGTCACGTGGTGCATCAGCATGATGTTGCTCGGGGAGTAAAGAGACTCGCCCTCTTCCATGATGCCTTCAGCCACTAACAGCTCTTCAATTTTAACCAGACCACGTTCAGTCAGGTTCACCTGGCGCGCTTTTTCATCAACGGAGAAGTGGCCTTCACCCTGGAAGGTATCGGAGTCTTCTTTCTCCTGACGCAGCAGGTGTGGAATGATTTTGTCGACTTTACGGTACATATCAGAGCTGTCTTCGGCCGGACCGGAGATGATCAGCGGGGTACGCGCTTCATCGATCAGAATGGAGTCCACCTCATCCACCAGCGCATAGTGCAATTTACGCTGCACACGTTCTTCAGGGCTGAACGCCATGTTGTCACGCAGGTAGTCGAAGCCGTATTCGTTGTTGGTACCGTAGGTGATATCGGCGTTATACGCTTCGCGCTTGGCTGGCGCAGGAAGACCGGACATGTTGATGCCGACGGTCATCCCCAGGAATTCGAACAATGGACGGTTATTTTCGGCGTCACGCTGTGCCAGATAGTCGTTGACGGTCACGACGTGCACGCCTTTACCGGTCAGTGCGTTCAGGTAGGCAGGCAGCGTCGCGGTCAGGGTTTTACCTTCACCGGTACGCATTTCCGCGATGCAGCGCTCGTTAAGCACCATACCGCCCAGCAGCTGCACGTCGAAGTGACGCATGCCGAATACACGTTTACTCGCTTCACGCACAACCGCGAAGGCTTCCGGGATCAGGCTTTCTAAGGTTTCGCCTTTTTCCAGGCGTGCGCGGAATTCTGCGGTTTTCGCTTTCAGCTCGTCATCAGACAGCTTTTCCATCGCCGGTTCCATACCGTTGATGACAGCGACAGCTTTGCGCATACGGCGCAGGGTACGATCGTTACGACTACCAAAAACTTTGGTTAATAATTTGATTAGCATAATAAATTCTCAAACGCCCCATAACGGGCAGATAAATTAAGGTATTGAAAACGGTTAATTTAACTGAGGCGCTGAGGCCCGGCGCGAATGCCGTGAACCTGGCTTATCCACGTCGAGACAGAGAATGTGGCGGGTGAAACAACGACAGATTGCGCTGTCTGCGGAACGCTAACAGCTGGCTGGCGGTCCTGCGTCAACAGCGCGTTGAGCGTATCCAGCAGCGCAAGGTGTTGCGCCTGAACCGGCAGCGTCTCTTCAGCAACCGGTATGGCCTGCGGCGCCATTGCAAATGACAGATGGCGAATAACCGTGCGGATGGCGTGCTGCTGCCAGTAATCTACCGAAAAGTTAGGACGGCGGCTGGCTTCAAGCCACGCAAGATTGGTGAAGTTAACGCGCGCGGTGAGATCGTGTTTGGTGGTTGACGTCTTTGCCGGTGTGGCAGCTTCAGCGCTGTTACTGAGCGCAGGCAAGCCGAAACTCGCCGCGACCATCCCTAATAAGAGATGCGGCCAGAAGTAACGTCTGCCAAATTGTCGCCAGCGCGTCAGAATTCCGCTCACTTGCTCCACCACATAAGCCCGTCTTACACAGGCTGATTTCAGTTATTCTTTTAAGCGCCCAGATATTACCACTAAAGCCAATACACAGCAGCAGGAATGACGTACTGCAGCAGGGAAAAACGGTCAAGAATGCAGCTAACGCACAGATTTTCTACGCCTGCTAAGCGAAAGGGGAAGCTGGGGCAAAATGAAGAAAGGTAAAAATAAAAACGACTGGTTTCCCTGGTCGGAGAGAGTACCAGGTTAACCAGTCGATTTTTTACGAAACGGCTTGAACCGTTACGCCAGAACCAGGCCAGGGGCTTTGAAGGCCAGCGGCAGTTCAGCTTCGTCTTCGAAGGTCACATACTCCCAGGCTTCCTGTTTTGCCAGGACGGCCTGCAAGAGTTTGTTATTCAGCGCATGACCGGATTTGAACGCGGTAAATGCACCAATAATGTTGTGACCACACATGAACAGGTCGCCAATTGCATCAAGCATTTTGTGGCGAACGAATTCATCTTCGAAACGCAGACCGTCTTCGTTCAGTACGCGATAATCGTCAACAACGATGGCACAATCGAAGCTGCCGCCCAGGCACAGGCCGCGGGACTGCAGATATTCGATATCACGCATGAAGCCGAAAGTACGAGCACGGCTGATCTGGCGCATAAACGCATCAGCAGAGAAGTTCATCGCATAGCGCTGGGTACTGGCATCAATCGCCGGATGGTTAAAATCGATGGTGAAGTCCAACGAGAAACCATTGTACGGTTTGAATTCAGCCCACTTGTCGCCATCTTCGACGCGAACGGTCTCTTTGATGCGAACAAATTTCTTCGCGCAGTTCAGTTCTTCGATGCCGGCATCCAGCAACAGATAAACGAACGGAGCAGCACTACCATCCATGATCGGGATTTCTGGCGCATCGACTTCAACAATAATGTTGTCGATACCCAGACCCGCCAGGGCGGCGTTCAGGTGCTCTACGGTAGAAATCCGCACGTCATGCTCGTTCACCAGACAAGTACAGAGCATAGTATCACGCACAGATTTGGCATCGGCCGGAAAATCTACCGGTGGATTCAAGTCGGTGCGACGATAGATGACCCCGGTATTGGCCGGCGCAGGGCGTAACGTCAGGGTGACTTTCTTGCCGGTATGTAAACCGACACCTGTCGCCTGAACGATACGTTTAAGTGTCCTTTGTTTGATCATCGTATAATCTCGCCAAATTAACTATCCAACCGAGAGTGTATATCACTAACGGTGGGCCAGTTTAGCACAAAGAGCGGAAATCCCCAAATTCCAGCCAATTCTTAGTCAGCTTGCTTACGCAGGAACGCCGGGATATCCAGATAATCTGGCTCTTTCGCCGTTTGCGGCGTTGGGTCATTAACCACTTTCGCGGCCGGTTTTTGCTCCTGAGTCAGAGGAGACATACCGTGCTGCTGGTAACGATCCATTACCGGTTGCTGAGTCTGCTTGTTCGTCACCAGAGTGATTTCAGGACGCTTGTCCATACCGATACCGGTAGCAACAACCGTTACACGCAGCTCGTCGTTCATTTCCGGGTCAAGGGAGGTACCGATTACCACGGTCGCGTTGTCAGAGGCGAACGCACGGATGGTGTTACCCACGGTTTCGAACTCATCCAGACGCAGGTCAAAGCCAGCGGTGATGTTGACCAGCACGCCACGCGCACCCGACAGATCGATATCTTCCAGCAGCGGAGAAGAGATAGCCATTTCTGCTGCTTCTTCCGCACGGTCTTCACCGCTCGCCACGCCGGAGCCCATCATCGCGTAGCCCATTTCGGACATCACGGTGCGAACGTCAGCAAAGTCAACGTTCATCAGGCCAGGACGGGTAATCAGTTCAGCGATACCCTGAACCGCGCCTTTCAGCACGTCGTTTGCTGCGCCAAAGGCATCCAGCAGAGAGATACCGCGACCCAGCACTTTCAGCAGTTTGTCGTTCGGGATGGTGATCAGCGAGTCCACATGCTTGGACAGCTCGGTGATACCCTGCTCCGCGAAGGCCATACGTTTCTTGCCTTCAAAATTGAAAGGCTTGGTCACGACAGCAACGGTCAGGATACCTAAATCTTTAGCCACTTCAGCCACAACAGGTGCTGCGCCGGTACCTGTACCGCCACCCATACCTGCTGCGATGAAGACCATGTCCGCACCTTCCAGTGCAGCACGCAGCGCTTCACGATCTTCTTCAGCCGCATTGCGACCTACTTCCGGGTTAGCCCCTGCGCCCAGACCTTTGGTGATGCCACCACCGATCTGGATAGTCTGGCCGACTGCCGTCTTACGCAGTGCCTGTGCATCAGTGTTAACCGCAAAGAATTCAACACCTTCAATGCGCTCGCGCACCATATGCTCTACGGCGTTACCGCCGCCGCCACCGACGCCGATGACTTTAATCACCGCGTCGTTGGTCAGTTCCATAGGTTCAAACATAATTTCTCTCTCCGTTGTGCCTGTCGCCCGAGACCGTTAATTCTCTCCGGTCTCTTAAAAAAATTAAAACTCTTTTCGCAGCCAGTTGTTCAGTCGTTTGACCCACGACCCCACTGAGACGCGTTTTTCCACTTCTGCTTCACCACTGAGATGGGATTCTTTCCCGTAGTGGAGCAGGCCCACAGCCGTTGAATAGTAAGGCTCCTGGGCATAATCCGTTAAACCGGTAATATTCAGCGGTGCGCCAATACGCACCTGCGTATGGAACACACGCTGCGCACAGGCCGCAAGACCTTCAATTTGCGCTGCACCGCCGGTTAATACAATCCCCGCCGCAAGATGATGTTTTACGCCCTGCTGGCGAAGCTGTTCCTGTAATTGCAAAATCTCTTCGTTGACCAGGTTGAGCAGCTCGGTATAGCGCGGCTCAATCACCTCTGCCAACGTCTGGCGCTGCAGGCTACGCGGCGGACGGCCGCCCACGCTTGGCACTTCAACGCTCTCATCTTTGCCAACGATAGACCCCAGCGCACAACCGTGGCGCACTTTAATCGCTTCTGCATCGCTTGGCGGCGTACCAAACGCGTAGGCAATATCGCTGGTCACCACGTTCCCCGCGTAAGGGATCACTTTGGTGTGGCGCAGGGCACCGCCGGTATACACGGCCATATCCATTGTACCACCACCAATATCGACCACACAGACGCCCAGTTCACGTTCATCTTCGGTTAGCACGGAATAGCTTGCCGCCAGACCGGCGAAAATAAGTTGGTCAACTTTCAGGCCACAACGTTCAACGGCTTTTACGATGTTCTTCGCCATATCGTTGTGACATGTGATCAGGTGCACTTTTGCCTGCATACGCACGCCAGACAGACCAACCGGGTTCTTGATCCCTTCCTGGTAGTCAATCGCGTACTCTTGCGGAATCACGTGCAATACGCGGTGCTCATCGCGGACACGCACAGATTTCGCCGTGTGTACTACGTTTTCAACGTCTTCCTGCGTCACTTCTTCTTCAGAAATGGGCACCATGCCGATTTCATTCTGGCAGCTGATATGCTTACCAGAGAGGGCCAGATAGACAGAGGAAATCTGGCAATCTGCCATTAATTCAGCCTGATCGATGGCGCGCTGCACGCATTTCACCACCGACTCAAGATCGTTTACCCCACCTTTATCCATACCACGGGACGGGCAGCTGCCCACGCCAATGATATTGACCATACCGTCGGGCAGAACTTCCCCTACTAAAGCGGCAACCTTCGCGGTGCCAATCTCCAGTCCAACTACCAGTTTTCTGTCCGTCGCCTTGATCATTGTTGTTCTGCCTGTACCTGTGCCTGATTCTGTTGCTGATTAGGTTCCTCGACCGGAGCCGGTACCCAACCGACTGCTGCGCCTGAGTCATAGCGCAAATCAACGTAGCTTATCCGTTTGCCGTCAGTCTGTGCCTGCTGCTGTAAAACCGGGTAAAGTTCTACAAAACGCGCCAGACGCTTCATCGTGTCGCCGTGGCCAAGGTTGAGCTTAATGCCATTCGTTAAGGTGAGCTGCCACGAACGGCGCGCCGTCATCGCAGCTTCTTTTAACGTAAACCTGTCCTTCGCCAGCACTTGCCCCATCTCGCGAAAACCCTGTAACACTTCGTTTTCGCTGCCTTCAGGACCATACAACATCGGTAAATTTTGCTTGTTGACACGATCGGCCGGGACGCTGAAGGAATTTCCGTCTACGTCAACCATGTGCTGATCATTCCAACGCGCAATGGGCACATATTCAACCAGATGAATCTTCAATTCATCAGGCCATTGCTTTCTTACACTCGCCTGTTTTATCCAGGGCAGACGTTCAATCTGACTCTGGATAATGTTGACATCCTGCGTCATAAAGGTGCCAGGCGACCCCAGTGCCAGAATCGACTGGCGAATATCATCGTTACGCGTGTAGTGGCGTTCACCGGTGACCACCAACTTCGACAGCGGCAACCGCTGCGCATCTTCCATCCAGCCCAGTACCATCCAGCCGCTGATAAACACGGTGCACAGCACCCCGAGCAGGAAAATAATCCCTGCAAGACGCGTTCCATTACTCCGGCGTGAAGAAGAATATTCTTCCTCGTCATCGCGGTTGCGCGTGTTCAATGCAGCCTGAGACATATCAGCCCGCCTGGTCCAGAATACGTACGACTAACTGCGAGAAGCTCATCCCCGCCTGACGCGCGGCCATCGGCACAAGGCTGTGGCTGGTCATGCCTGGAGAAGTATTCGCTTCCAGCAAATAAAATTGCCCATCGCTGTCGAGCATCACATCAATGCGTCCCCAGCCACTGCAACCAAGAATATGCCAGGCTTTAAGCACCAGGGACTGTAAATCCGCTTCACGTTCTGCTTCAAGACCTGCTGGGCAGAAATATTGCGTCTCGTCAGAGAGATACTTCGCCTCATAATCATAGAAGACGCCAGCAGGTTGGATGCGAATCGACGGTAAAATTTCTTCACCAAGCATCGCCACGGTAAATTCCGGCCCGCTCAGCCATTTTTCAATCAGAACTTCTTCATCGTGTTGAAATGCCAGCGCTAAAGCAGACGATAAATCGTCAGCTTTATCAACTTTGGACATCCCAACGCTCGACCCTTCACGGCTGGGCTTTACAATAACCGGTAAGCCCAACTCAGCAATGCGTGCATTAACGCTATCCTGAAGGCCCATTTCAAATTCGCGGCGCGTCAACGCAACCCACGGCGCAACCGGCAAACCCGCCCCCTGCCACAGCAGCTTACTGCGCAGTTTATCCATTGAGATGGCGGAGGCCATCACGCCGCTGCCGGTGTAGGGCATACCGATGAGATCCAGCAACCCTTGCAGGGTACCGTCTTCTCCTCCACGACCGTGCAGAGCAATAAAGACTTTATCGAAGCCCATTGCTTTCAGTTGCGTTACATCGACCTCTTTCGGATCGACCAGATGTGCATTAACGCCAGCCTCACGCAGGCCCGCCAGTACCGCAGCGCCTGAATTCAGGGAAACCTCGCGCTCGGCGGAGGTGCCGCCAGACAGGACAGCAATCTTATCAGCCATGATGCTCATCCTCCTGAGTTTGCGGCTTCAGTTTGATTTCAGCTAAGGTACGGGCGATTTTGCCGATATTTCCCGCGCCCTGAATCAGAATCAAATCGTTACCTGTCAGTACCGGCGCCAGAATTTCGGCGACCTGAGCAGGATCCGAAACCAAAATAGGGTCTACTTTACCGCGTCCGCGAATGGTTCGACACAGAGAACGGCTGTCCGCGCCTGGGATCGGCGTTTCACCTGCAGAATAAACATCCAGCATCAGCAATGTGTCCACCTGGGACAGCACGCTGGCGAAATCGTCATACAGATCGCGCGTACGCGTAAAACGGTGTGGCTGGAAGATCATCACCAGGTTCTTCTCTGGCCATCCCGCACGTGCGGCCTTAATGGTCGCGTCCACTTCGGTTGGATGGTGGCCATAGTCGTCTACCAGCATGGCAGTACCCGGTTTACCGTTTACCGCATCCAGCGGGAATTCGCCAAGGAAGTCGAAACGACGCCCGGTTCCCTGGAAGCTTTCCAGAGCACGCAGGATCGCATCGTCATCAATGCCTTCTTCTGTTGCGACGGCCACCGCCGCGGCTGCGTTCAGGGCGTTATGACGGCCTGGTGCGTTCAGCGTCACGTGCAGCAGCTCTTTGTCCTGACGCGCCAGGGTGAAATGCCCCTGCGCACCAATCTGTTTGTACTCTTCCACGCGAACATCCGCGTCTTCACTGAAACCATAGGTGGTGATCTGACGACCAACCCGCGGCAACAACTCGCGAATGACCGGATCGTCCACACACATTACCGCGCGTCCATAGAACGGCAGGTTATGCAGGAAGTTGATAAAGGTCTGCTTTAAATTCTCGAAGTCGCCCTGGTAGGTATCCATGTGGTCAGCTTCGATGTTAGTGACAATCGCCACCATCGGCTGCAGATGCAGGAACGACGCATCGCTCTCATCCGCTTCCGCAATCAGATAACGGCTGTGGCCCAGACGCGCATGCACACCTGCTGCTTTTACCAGACCGCCGTTGACGAACGTCGGGTCGAGACCCGCTTCGGCATAAATACTGGAAACCATCGCCGTGGTCGTGGTTTTACCGTGCGTCCCGGCAATCGCAATCCCGTGACGGAAACGCATCAGCTCTGCCAGCATTTCCGCGCGGCGGATCACCGGAATACGCGCTTCATGCGCGGCCACAATTTCCGGGTTATCAGAGGAGATGGCGCTGGATACCACCACCACACTCGCATCGCGCACGTTTTCCGGGCGATGGTTGAAATAGATAGTCGCCCCAAGCGACGCCAGTTGCTGCGTAACAGGGTTTGGCGCCAGGTCAGACCCGCTGATCTGATAGCCTTCGTTAGCTAACACTTCGGCAATACCGCCCATGCCAGCACCACCGATGCCAACAAAGTGAATGTGCCGGACGCGACGCATCTCGGGCACGATTGAACGCAGTTTTGCCAGTTGTTGTGTATTCATTCTCTAAACGCCATCGACTACTTAAAAAAATCGTGCAGCGCAACACGCGCTGCGAGGGTTAAGCCTGGGCTGCCAGGCTCACTTCTTTTGCCACCCGCTCCGTTGCATCAGGAATGGCCGCCGCACGTGCGCGTTGCGCCATCTCCATTAATGTTTCCCGGTTCCAGCCCGCCAGGGTGGTGGCGACCGCATCGGCGGTAAATTGTGGCTGCTCGAATATTTTCGCGGCACCGGCTTTTTCAAGCGGCAGCGCATTCCAGTACTGCTGACGATCTTTGTGCTGGAACGGCACAAACAGAGCCGGTAAACCCGCGGCGGCAATTTCACTCACCGTTAATGCACCGGAGCGACAGACCACGACATCGGCCCAGGCGTACGCTGCCGCCATATCGTCGATAAATTCCGTCACTTTGTGCTGCGGTTGACCTTCTGCCGCATAAGCCTGCTCAACGGTCTGCTGAGCGCCTTTTCCGCTTTGATGCCAGATGGTCACGGCATCACCCAGCTTTGCGGCAACCTGCGGCATCGTCTGGTTCAGGATGCGTGCGCCCTGCGATCCGCCGACGACCAGCACGCGAACAGGGCCTTCACGGCCAGCCATGCGGGTATCCGGCAACGGCAGCGCCAGCACATCCACACGCACCGGGTTTCCGACGACGTCCGCTTTCGGGAACGCACCAGGAAATGCCTGCATCACTTTGGTGGCGATTTTCGTCAGCCACTTGTTGGTCAGTCCGGCAATACCATTCTGCTCATGCAGTACAACGGGAATGCCCAACGACCACGCGGCAAGTCCGCCCGGACCGGAAACATAACCGCCCATGCCCAGCACCACATCCGGCTGAAAGCGCTTCATGATGCTGCGCGCCTGACGCCATGCGTTGAAAATGCGCACCGGCGCCAGAAGCTGGGCCTTAATGCCTTTGCCACGAAGGCCAGAAATACGAATAAAGTCGATCTCAATACCGTGCTTCGGTACCAGGTCGGCCTCCATGCGGTCTGCGGTTCCCAGCCAGCGTACCTGCCAGCCCTGATCCATTAAATGGTGCGCAACCGCCAGCCCCGGGAACACATGTCCACCGGTACCGCCTGCCATCACCATTAACCGCTTCGGTTGATTCATCGTGAACCTCGTGTAAACGCCTGGGCTTTTTCCAGACGCGTTTCATAATCTATACGTAACAACATCATGATGGCCGTCGACATGATCAACAGACTGGAACCACCATAACTGATCAACGGCAACGTCAGGCCCTTGGTCGGCAGCATACCCGCTGCGGCCCCGACGTTAACCAATGCCTGGAAGCTAAACCAGATACCAATTGAACAGGCTAAGAAACCTGAGAAGCGGTGATCGATCTCCAGCGCTTTCCGCCCAATCGACATGGCGCGGAAAGCGACGAAGAATACCATTAATAGCGCTAATACCACACCGATATAACCCAGTTCTTCCGCAATAATGGAGAAGATGAAGTCAGTATGCGCTTCGGGTAAATACTCCAGTTTCTGAACCGAGTTGCCCAGGCCTTGTCCCCAGACTTCACCGCGGCCAAACGCCATGAGTGACTGCGTCAGCTGATAGCCACTGCCAAACGGGTCTTCCCACGGGTTCCAGAACGAGGTCACACGGCGGATACGGTATGGTTCAGCAAGGATCAGCAGGACAACCGCTGAAATACCCATCCCGATAATGGCGATGAACTGCCACAGTTTCGCCCCCGCCAGGAACAGCATCGCCAGCGTCGTCACAAACAGTACCACCACGGTACCGAGGTCAGGCTGCGCCAGCAGTAAGACCGCCAGCACCAGAATCACGCCCATCGGTTTCAGGAAGCCGCGAAGGTTGTTACGCACTTCATCTACTTTGCGCACCAGGTAGTTCGCCAGGTAGCAGAACAGGGACAGTTTGGTAAATTCTGCAGGCTGAATACGCAGCGGACCAAAGGCGATCCAGCGCGATGCCCCGTTTACGGAACTCCCCACCACCAGCACGATCAGCAGCATGATGATCGAGGCGATCAGCATCGCGGTACTGTGTCGCTGCCAGAACGCCATTGGCAGACGTAAGGTTATCAGCGCAAGACAGAACGCCAGGATGATGTACAGACCATCACGCTTGGCAAACAGGAAAGGATCGTTCGCCAGTCGCTGCCCGACGGGCATTGATGCTGACGTCACCATAATAAAGCCGACCGCCGCCAGCCCCAGGGTGAGCCAGAAGAGCGTGCGATCGTACATGATCAGGCTGTCGTTATCTTTCTGACGAGAGCCCATCACCCAGCCTTTCAGTGCCGCAAACAACCACACCAGGACACCAAATCCTGGGAAGCGCGGCATTTTCAGGCGAGGGAGAGATAAACGCATCAGCCTAACTCCTTCGCCAGGCGGGTAAAGAGATCACCACGCTGTTCGAAATTCTTGAATTGATCAAGGCTGGCGCATGCCGGAGAGAGCAGCACCATATCGCCCGGCTTCACGCGAGGAGCAATCAGGCGCATTGCCTGTTCCATGGTTGCGGTCTGCTCGGCGATCTCAGGACGCAATTCCGCCAGTTCCCTGCCATCACGACCAAAGCAGTAGAGACGGATGTTATCGCCGGAGAGATACTGCTTCAGGGAGGTGAAATCGGCGGACTTACCGTCGCCACCCAGCAGCAGATGCAGAGTACCTTCCACCTGCAAACCATTCAGCGCGGCCTCTGTACTGCCTACGTTGGTGGCTTTGGAATCATTGATCCAGCGTACGCCGTTATGCTCCAGCGCCAGCTGGAAACGGTGCGCCAGTCCGGTAAAGGTGGTCAGCGCCTGCAGGCTGGAGGAGCGTGGCAAACCGACGGCATCCGCCAGCGCCAGCGCCGCCAGCGCATTGGTGTAGTTATGCTGACCGGAAAGCTTCATCTCCTTCACGTTCAACACCTTCTCACCTTTCACCCGCAGCCAGGTTTCACCCAGCTGACGGTTCAGATGATAATCACCCATGGTGATACCAAAGCTGATGCAGCGGTCATCGGCACCGCGTACCGGCATGGTCAGGGCATCATCGGCGTTAACGACGCAGACTTTGGCATTTTCATATATACGCAGTTTGGCTGCGCGATACTGCTGTAGACCAAACGGATACCTGTCCATATGATCTTCGGTCACGTTCAGGATTGTGGCCGCGGCAGCATGCAGGCTGGAGGTGGTTTCCAGCTGGAAGCTGGAGAGTTCCAGCACGTACAGCTCGCAGCCTTTGTCCAGCAGCATCAGCGCGGGCAAACCAATGTTGCCGCCAACGCCGACATTTTTGCCCGCCGCTTTCGCCATCTCACCCACCAGGGTAGTGACGGTGCTTTTTCCGTTAGAGCCGGTAATGGCGATAACAGGCGCCTGCGCTTCGCGGCAGAACAGCTCGATATCACCGACAATCTCAACGCCCGCATCGGCTGCGGCGCTCAGTGAAGGGTGCGCCAGCGCCATACCGGGGCTGGCCACAATCAGATCGGCTGCCAGCAGCCAGTCATCATTCAGACCACCAAGGTGGCGTTCAACCTGTTCCGGCAGTTTGTCCAGACCCGGCGGAGAAACACGCGTATCCATCACCCGCGGCGTCACGCCGCGCGCAAGGAAAAAGTCCACGCAGGACAGGCCAGTAAGGCCCAACCCGATGATAACGACTTTTTTGCCCTGGTAATCTGCCATGATTAACGTACCTTCAGCGTTGCCAGGCCAATCAGCACCAGCATCAGCGAAATAATCCAGAAGCGCACGATGACACGCGGCTCTGGCCAGCCTTTCAGTTCATAGTGATGGTGAATCGGTGCCATACGGAAGATGCGCTGGCCGCGCAGCTTAAAGGAACCGACCTGCAGGATCACCGACAGGGTCTCAACCACGAATACCCCGCCCATGATCACCAGCAGGAACTCCTGGCGCAGCAACACGGCAATAATACCCAGCGCGCCGCCCAGAGCCAGTGAACCGACGTCACCCATAAAGACCTGGGCCGGATAGGTGTTGAACCACAGGAAGCCCAGCCCTGCCCCGACAATGGCCGTACAGACGATCACCAGCTCGCCCGCGTGACGCAGATAAGGAATGTGCAGATAGTTGGCAAAGTTCATGTTGCCGGTCGCCCACGCCACCAGCGCGAAACCTGCGGCCACGAAGACCGTTGGCATAATGGCCAGGCCATCCAGACCATCGGTCAGGTTCACCGCGTTACCGGTGCCCACAATCACGAAGTACGCCAGCAGAATGTAGAACAGCCCCAGTTGCGGCATGACGTCTTTAAAGAACGGCACCACCAGCTCGGTAGCGGGAGTGTCTTTTCCGGCCAGATACAGCGCGAAGGCCACGCCCAGCGCAATCACCGACATCCAGAAATATTTCCAGCGGGCGATCAGACCTTTCGTGTCTTTACGTACCACTTTGCGGTAATCATCAACAAACCCAATGATTCCGTAGCCCACCAGCACAGTCAGCACACACCAGACGTACGGGTTGGATGGATAGGCCCACAGCAGCACGGAAACCACGATCGCGGTCAGGATCATAATCCCGCCCATGGTTGGCGTACCGCGCTTGCTGAAGTGCGATTCCGGACCATCGTTACGAACGACCTGGCCGAAAGAGAGTTTTTGCAGACGGGCAATCATGCGCGGGCCCATCCACAACGAGATGAACAGCGCAGTCAGCAGGCTGACGATGGCGCGAAACGTCAGATAGGAAAAGACGTTAAAGCCTGAGTAATATTTGACCAAATGTTCGGCCAGCCAAACTAACATGTCCCGTTCTCCTGTAATGCGTGCACTACCTCTTCCATGGCGGCACTACGTGAACCTTTCACTAACACAGTCACAATTTGTTTTTCAGCAATCAACGTCTTCAGACGTTCAATCAGTGCGGCTTTATCGGCAAAATGTTCGCCAACACCGCTGGCATGGCTAATCGCCTGGCTCAGTTTTCCTGCGCTCAGTACGCAATCCAGCCCGGCCGCTTTCGCGGCTTCACCCACCTGGATATGACAGGCTTCGCTCTCATCGCCCAACTCGGCCATATCGCCAACCACCATCACGCGATAGCCTGGCATTTCGGACAACACCTGTACGGCTGCCGTCATCGAACCGACGTTCGCGTTGTAGGAGTCATCCAGCAGCAGTTTGTTTTCTGCAAGCTGGACTGGGAACAGACGTCCCGGTACGGCTTTTAAATTCGCAAGGCCAGTTTTGATCGCGTCATGTGTTGCGCCGACGGCCATCGACAGCGCCGCGGCAGCAAGCGCATTGGCGATGTTATGGCGACCCGGCAGCGGCAGCAGAACCTCAATGCCTCCCGTTGGGGTATTGAGCGTGAATTCCGTGCCATGCGAAGTCACATGGATCTGGGTCGCGGTAAAATCACTGTCTGCCGCATTTGGCGAGAAGCGCCACGTCTTACGTGAACCGATGATGCTCTGCCAGTTCAACCAGTCGTTATTATCGGCATTCATAATGGCGATACCGTTATCCGGCAGGCCGGTATAGATCTCACCTTTGGCTTTCGCCACGCCTTCAAGTGAACCGAAACCTTCCAGATGCGCGGCGGCCAGGTTGTTCACCAGCGCAGCCTCCGGACGCGTCAGGCTGACCGTCCAGGCAATTTCACCCTGGTGGTTTGCCCCTAATTCAATCACCGCAAAGTCATGCTCTTTGGTGAGGCGAAGCAATGTCATCGGCACGCCGATGTCATTATTTAGATTGCCTGCGGTGTAAAGCGTGTTACCGCACTGACTGAGGATCGCCGCCGTCATCTCTTTTACTGACGTTTTGCCCGAAGACCCCGTCAGAGCAACAACGCGAGCTGGCACCTGCTGACGAACCCATGCTGCCAGCTCACCGAAGGCAAGGCGCGTATCCTTCACCACAATCTGTGGTAAATCGATATCGAGTTTGCGGTTCACCAGCAGCGCACCCGCACCATTCTCTTTCGCCTGTTCAGCAAAATCGTGGGCGTCAAAACGTTCGCCCTTCAGCGCCACAAACAGGCACCCGGCGGTCACTTTGCGGGTATCTGTCGTCACGGCGTCGATGGTCAGATCCTGACCATGTAACGTACCCTGCAGGAGGGTTGCCGCCTTGCCGAGCGTTAAGCTGATCATGCCACCACTCCCAACAGACGCGCTGCCGTTACACGGTCCGAATAGTCCAGACGACGATTGCCAACAATCTGATAATCTTCATGGCCTTTACCCGCCAGGAGCACGACATCGTTCTCCTGCGCCTGCATGATGGCGTTGGTCACGGCTTCCGCACGGCCTTCCACCACGCGGGCACGTCCTGCGTCCAGCATACCGGCCAGGATATCGTTGATAATGGCGCGCGGCTCTTCAGTACGCGGGTTGTCATCGGTCACAACCGGAATATCCGCGAACTGTTCGGCGATGGCACCCATCAACGGACGCTTGCCCTTGTCACGATCGCCCCCACAGCCAAACACACACCAGAGCTTACCGGCGCAGTGCAGACGTGCCGCTTCAAGCGCTTTTTCCAGCGCATCCGGCGTGTGGGCATAATCGACAACAACGGTCGGTTTACCTGGCGCACTGAACACTTCCATACGGCCACAGACGGGCTGCAGACGCTCTGCGGTGTTGAGCAGTTCGGCCATCGGATAGCCCAACGCCAGCAGCGTTGCCAGCGCCAGCAGGAGGTTGCTGACGTTAAACGCCCCCATCAGGCGGCTTTCAATTTCGCCTTCACCCCAGGAAGAGGCAAAGCGAATCGTCGCGCCGCTGTCGTGATAATTAACCTCAACCGCCTTCAGCCAGCGGCCATGGCAGTTCGGATTGATATGGTCTTCCATCGACACCGCAACCGCATCCGGCAGCTTCGCAAGCCAGCGGCGCCCCACTTCGTCATCAGCGTTGATGATGGCCTGTCCATAGTGATGCGTGGAGAAGAGCAGCCATTTCGCGGCCTCGTAATGCTCCATATCACCATGATAATCAAGATGATCGCGACTCAGGTTCGTGAACACGGAGGCGGCAAATTTCAACGCCGCCACACGATGCTGTACCAGACCATGAGAGGAGACTTCCATCGCGGCAAAGGTCGCACCCTGCCCTGCCAGACCGGCAATCACATGTTGTACGTCAACCGCGGAGCCGGTGGTGTTTTCCGTCGGGCTCACTTTACCCAGCAGCCCATTCCCCACGGTGCCCATTACGGCGCCGGTTTCTCCCAGCAGTTGCGCCCATTGCGCCATCAATTGGGTGGTCGTCGTTTTTCCGTTAGTACCCGTCACGCCCACCAGACGCAGCTGGTCTGAAGGCTCGTTATAAAAACGTCCCGCCAGTGCGGAGAGTCGCTCATTCAACTGGCTAAGGTAGATAACCGGCACACCGTGCATTTCACGGATTTCACCGTCGGTTGCCTCATCTTTAGCCTCAGCAATAATGGCAGCTACACCTTGCGCAATCGCCTGCGGGATATATCGACGCCCGTCCGCCTGATGACCAACTACAGCCACAAAAAGATCGCCGGAAGCAGCCACACGGCTGTCCAGTACCATCTCCCGTAGCGCTCGCTCAGGTGCGTTTGGCACCCACGGAGCGAGAAGGTCGCGCAAATTACGATCTGCCACCTGTACCCTCGCCTTGATTAATTACAAATTCACTTTTTTCGCCCGTTGCCAGCGCGTCCGGTTCAACGTTCATGGTGCGTAATACGCCGCCCATGATGGCGCCGAACACAGGCGCTGAAACGGCGCCGCCGTAGTATTTACCCGCCTGTGGATCGTTAATGACGACCACCAGCGCAAAACGCGGATTGCTTGCAGGCGCAACGCCTGCGGTATAGGCAATGTATTTGTTGATGTAGCGGCCATCTGGCCCCACTTTTTTCGCCGTACCGGTTTTAATGGCGATGCGATAGCCTTTGATCGCCGCCTTCACGCCGCCACCGCCAGGTAGCGCCACGCTTTCCATCATATGCACAACGGTACGAACGATAGATTCCGGGAAGATACGCTCGCCCGGAACCGGTGGATCAACTTTGGTAATCGACAGTGGGCGATAGACGCCATAGCTGCCAATCGTTGCGTAGACTCGCGCTAACTGTAACGGGGTTACCATTAGCCCGTAGCCGAAAGAGAAGGTGGCCCTCTCTATGTCAGACCACCGTTGTTTTTGAGGATATAAGCCACTGCGTTCTCCGACCAACCCCAAATTGGTCGCCTTTCCTAGCCCAAAACGTGAGTAAGTCTCTACTAACGCTGAGGACGGCATCGCTAACGCCAGCTTTGAAACACCGACGTTACTCGACTTCTGTAATACCCCGGTCAGGGTCAATTCGCTGTAGCGCGCCACGTCTTTAATTTCGTGGCCGTTGATTCGGTAAGGGATCGTGTTCAGAACCGTGTTCTCATTGACGATGCCGCGTTGCAGCGCCGTCATCACCACCATCGGCTTCACCGTGGAGCCAGGTTCGAACACGTCGGTAATGGCCCGGTTACGCATTGCATCTTTGGCGGTACCGGTAAAGTTGTTCGGGTTGTAGGACGGGCTGTTGGCCATCGCCAGCACTTCGCCAGTGCTGACATCCACCAGCACGGCGCTGCCCGACTCCGCCTTGTTAAAGGCCACGGCATTGTTCAGCTCGCGATACACCAGCGCCTGCAGGCGTTCATCAATGCTCAACGCCAGGTTATGCGCGGCCTGGCTGTCTGTGGAAGAGATATCTTCAATCACGCGACCATAGCGGTCTTTACGCACGATTCGCTCACCCGGCTGACCGGTAAGCCACTTATCGAAGCTTTTTTCAACCCCTTCAATCCCCTGGCTGTCGACGTTGGTAAAACCAATGAGGTGAGCGGTTACTTCGCCGGAAGGATAGTAACGGCGAGACTCTTCTCGCAGATGGATACCCGGAAGCTTCAGTTTTCTGATGTAATCGGCCATGTCAGGGTTAACCTGACGCGCCAGATAGATAAAGCGCCCTTTCGGGTTGGCGTTAACGCGAGAGGCAAGCTGATCCAGCGGCATTTTCAGGGCGTCAGACAGCGCTTTCCAGCGGTTGTCGAGCGTGATACCACCGGCATCGTGCAGCTCTTTCGGATCGGCCCAGATCGCCTTCACCGGTACGCTCACCGCCAGCGGACGACCGGAACGATCAGTGATCATCCCGCGAGATGTGGAGACTTCCTGTACGCGCAGAGAGCGCATATCGCCCTGGCGCACCAGCATGTCAGGCGCGATGATTTGTAGCCACGCCACACGTCCCAGCAGGAAGCCCAGCGCGAGTAAAATGCAGCCGCAAAGCAACGCAAAACGCCAACTGATAAAGTTGGCCTGTTCTTCCTGACGTTTTGGTTTTAGCGTTTTTGCCGCTGCTCTCATGCGTCGCGTTTTCCCTTATTTTTGTACTACGATATTTTCCTGGGAAGGATCAACATGCTGCAATTGCAGCTTTTCTGTTGCGATCCGCTCGACCCGGCTGTGATCGCCGAGGGCGTTTTCTTCAAGGATCAGGTTTCGCCATTCAATATCCAGCGCATCGCGTTCCAGTACCATCTGCTCGCGTTGCGCAGTCAATAAACGTGTGTGGTGGGCTGTCGTCACCACCGTTACTGCCGTCACAATAATGCAAATGAACAAGCAGAGTGGCAGCTTCCCAAACCGCAAAAGATCGTCGCCGATCACGCCAGGCAAGGCATGGCGCTCGTTGCTTCCTAACGAATCCTTAACTTTGCTTAGGGTCTCTGTCACTCTGCCGATCATGCGTTCGTCCTCTCTGCAATACGCAGCACTGAACTACGGGCGCGTGGATTCTCTGCCACCTCTTCTTCGCCCGGCATCAACTTGCCTAATGCTCGCAACTGACGGCCACCCAGCTTCCTGAGTTGTTCTTCCGTCATCGGCAGCCCTGCTGGCACCTGTGGACCGCGGCTTTGTTCACGCATAAAGCGTTTCACAATACGGTCCTCCAGCGAATGGAAGCTGATGATGGACAACCGCCCTCCCGGGGCCAGCACGTCGAGCGAGCTTTTTAGCGCCAGCTCTATTTCCTCCAGTTCACTGTTTACCCAGATGCGAACCGCCTGGAAGGTACGGGTCGCGGGGTGTTTGTGTTTATCCTTCACCGGTGTTGCCGCCGCAATCACCTCAGCCAGCTCTTTCGTGCGGGTCATCGGCTCAATACGATTGCGCTCAACAATGGCGCGCGCGATGCGCTTGCCAAAACGTTCTTCGCCAAAGGTTTTAATCACCCAGGCGATATCGGCTTCATCTGCGGTCTGTAACCACTCGGCGGCAGACTGACCGCGCGTGGGATCCATGCGCATGTCCAGCGGGCCGTCGCGCATAAAGGAGAAGCCGCGTTCAGCATCATCAAGTTGGGGTGAAGAGACGCCAAGATCGAGAAGAATCCCGTCGATCTTGCCCGTCAGACCGCGCTCAGCAACGTAATCCGCCAGCGCAGAGAAAGGTCCATGCACGATGGAAAAGCGTGGGTCATCGATGGTTTGCGCAACAGCAATCGCCTGCGGATCGCGATCAATTGCCAGCAGACGTCCTTCCGCTCCAAGCTGGGAGAGGATCAAACGCGAGTGGCCACCGCGACCAAAAGTGCCATCAATGTAGATGCCGTCCGGACGAATATTCAGGCCGTTGACGGCCTCATCCAGCAACACCGTTGTATGTTTATAATTTTCCATCATATTTATAGAGACAAGTCCTGCAGCCGTTCCGACAAGGTAGCGGAATCAGACTGCTCAGCGTCGATATCTTCCTTGACCTGTTGATACCAGGTCGTTTCGTCCCACAGTTCAAACTTGTTGAACTGACCGACCAGCATCACTTCTTTGGTCAGACCGGCATGCTGCCGCAGCACGGGCGCAATCAGTAATCGCCCTGCACTATCCATCTGACACTCACTGGCATGCCCCAATAACAACCGCTGCACGCGGCGTTCCTGTGGGTTCATGCTCGACAGTCGCGACAGCTTTTGCTCAATAATTTCCCATTCAGGTAAAGGGTAAAGCAGCAGGCAGGGGGAGTTGATGTCAATGGTGCAAACCAGTTGACCCGAAGCGTTCTCGATCAGCTGGTCGCGGTATCGGGTTGGTACCGATAAACGCCCCTTACTGTCGAGATTGACTAACGTTGCTCCACGGAACATGCCAGTCTCACCCCTCCTCACCACTTTAACCCACAAATTCCCACCTAAAGGAGTTTACGGAGCGAGGGAAAAGCTTGTCAAGCCAGGACTCTCTCTATACGAACCCGAAAGGGCTCTATTTACAGAGATAAACAGTCCTGGTTAATAACTGCACAACTGGCGAGGCAAAATTAACGTTATGAATATTTGTAAGAAAAAAACCGAATATGCACACTAGCGTTAAGGCTCACTCAATATCATCGCATCGAAATATAAAGTGTCAGTTTGCGACGCGGGCAGCATTTTAAGACATATTCACAGGGGATAACAGCGCCACATTCACCACAATGCGCAATGAACGAACCGGCTGGCAGGCAAGCACGCTGGAGCAGGGGAAAAACGTCTGAATATTCATCGACCGGGCAGCTTTGTAACAAAACAATACAAAGACAGGCTTTATAAATCATATAAATGTTCTTTCAAAGGCATTTTAAAACGCCTGAAAGAATAAAAAAAATAGCAGGTTCTGATTCCTAAGGAATCGTCCTAATTTTTCTCCGGGAATTATTTGACAGAATTATCCAGAAAAAAGAGGGAGCAGTTTTCGCTGCCCCGTCTCATTTCATTAATGGCGGCTTAAAATTCCGCGACGGTAGAGATTACGTTTGATGCGCGTCAGCCCCGGCTTCGGTTTACGTGGTTCATCAAGGCTCGCGAGAACGATCTCCAGCACGCGCTCCGCCACATCACGATGGCGCTGCGCGACGGCCAGGACCGGACATTGCAGGAAGTCGAGCAGTTCGTTATCACCGAAGGTGGCGATAGCGAGATCGGAAGGCAGCTTACCATCCCGACGCAAAGTGACATCCATCACCCCCTGCAGCAACGCAAATGAAGTGGTGAACAGCGCCTGAGGCATCGGGTGCGTCTCCAGCCATTTCTCGAACAGCTGCGCAGCGGCTTCGCGTTCATAACTGTTGGCATAAAGGTAGTGAACCTCGCGCGGGTCGTCTTTCCATGCCGTTCTGAAGCCTTGCTCACGCAGGAAACTCACAGAGAGCTCAGGCAACGCCCCAAGATAGAGCACGGTTTCAGCCGGAAAGGTTCTCAGCTCCGCGGCCAGCATTTCCGCGTCATCCTGATCGGCACCGACGACACTGGTAAAATGCTCTCTGTCCAGGGCGCGATCCAGTGCAACGATTGGGAACGGATCGTTCGCCCAGCGTTGATAGAAGGGATGCTCAGGTGGCAAGGAGGTCGAAACGATGATCGCATCAACCTGACGCTGGAGCAGATGCTCAATACAGCGCATTTCGTTATCAGGCTGATCTTCAGAGCAGGCAATCAGGAGCTGATAGCCACGCTGGCGAGCCTGACGTTCAAGATAGTTAGCGATGCGGGTGTAGCTGGTGTTTTCCAGATCGGGGATCACCAGACCAATCGATCGGGTGCGCCCGGCACGTAAGCCCGCTGCGACAGCATTCGGGTGGTAGTTGTGCTCACGAACCACCGCCATGACTTTCTCAACGGTTTTGTCGCTGACACGGTACTGCTTTGCTTTACCGTTAATCACATAGCTGGCCGTAGTTCGTGACACGCCGGCTAGCCGGGCGATTTCATCCAGTTTCACAATTGCCCCTTAAAAAAAGAAAAGAGTCCATGGCCCTGTCAAGGTTATGGTTAAATCTTTTAACATCTAAACGCAGAATAGCTTTCGCGGCAACCGCTTTTATCTGTGTTATCGGCGTATTACGCAAAAAAAAGCCCGGCTTTGGTGACCGGGCTGAAAGAGGCGAACCTTATTGTCTGCTAACGCATGATTTTCTCGCCGCGCGAAAGGCCGACAACGCCCGACCGCGCAACCTCAACAATTTTTGCCACATCCCTCACGGACGCAAGGAATGCGTCCAGCTTGTCACTCGTTCCCACCAGCTGAACCGTATATAAAGAAGGGGTAACGTCGATAATCTGCCCACGGAAGATATCCGCGTTGCGTTTAACCTCTTCACGGCCGTAACCGCTGGCCTGAATTTTCACCAGCATGACCTCACGTTCTACATAGGCCCCCTGCCCCAGTTCGCTCACGCGCAGAACATCGACAAGTTTGTGTAACTGTTTCTCGATCTGCTCAAGCACCTTGGCGTCGCCGACGGTCTGAATCGTCATGCGCGACAGAGTAGGATCCTCGGTAGGGGCAACGGTCAGGCTCTCAATGTTGTAGCCGCGTTGTGCAAAGAGTCCAATAACGCGTGACAGTGCGCCAGACTCGTTTTCCAGTAATACAGATAATATCCGGCGCATATCAGGTTCTCTCCGTTTTACTTAACCACATTTCGTCCATACCACCACCGCGAATATGCATCGGATAAACGTGCTCTGTGCCATCGACAATGACATCCATGAAAACAAGGCGGTTATTTTTGACGTGTTCAAGCGCTTCAGCAAGTTTCGCTTCCAGCTCTGCCGGCTCGGTCACCCGCATCCCGACATGACCATAGGCTTCGGCCAGACGAACAAAATCCGGCAGCGATTTCATGTAGGAGTGAGAATGGCGGCCAGAGTAGATCATATCCTGCCACTGCTTCACCATACCGAGATAACCGTTATTCAGGTTCAGAACCAGAACCGGCAGTTCATATTGCAACGCGGTGGAGAGTTCCTGGATATTCATCTGAATGCTGCCGTCTCCTGTCACGCAAACGACGGTTTCATTCGGCAGCGCAAGCTTCACCCCCAGTGCGGCAGGTAACCCAAAGCCCATTGTCCCCAGACCACCAGAGTTGATCCAGTGACGTGGTTTATCAAACGGATAATAAAGCGCGGCAAACATCTGATGCTGACCTACATCTGAGGTGACATAGGCTTCACCTTTCGTCAGACGCCAGAGGGTTTCGATCACCGCCTGCGGCTTAATGTTTTCGCTTTGGGTATCGTATTTCAGACACTGACGTGCTCGCCACTGCTCGATCTGTTGCCACCAGTCGCGGATCTCATCCAACGGTTGTGAAGGGGTTTCCTGCGATAGCAGATCCAGCATTTGCTCCAGAACCTGTCGCGCATCCCCAACGATCGGCACATCCGCCGGTACCGTTTTCGAAATAGACGTAGGATCGATATCAATATGCAGCACGGTGGCGTTCGGGCAGTACTTCGCCAGATTGTTGGTCGTGCGATCGTCAAAGCGCACGCCAACGGCAAAGATCACATCCGAATGATGCATCGTCATGTTAGCTTCATAGGTACCGTGCATGCCCAACATACCCAGAGCCTGGCGGTGCGTTGCCGGGAAGGCGCCCAGTCCCATCAGTGACGAGGCGACAGGAAGATTCAATTTTTCGATCAGCTCACGCAGTTGCATTTCACAGGCTGAGTTAACCGCGCCGCCGCCGACATAGACCACCGGCTTTTTCGCAGCCAGAAGCGTGTGTAACGCACGTTTGATCTGGCCTTTGTGGCCCTGTGTCGTTGGGTTGTAGGAGCGCATGCTTACCGTTTCCGGCCAGACATACGGCAGCTTGTTTGCCGGGTTAAGAATATCTTTAGGCAGATCGACCACCACAGGACCAGGCCGCCCACTGGCTGCCAGCCAGAAGGCTTTTTTCAGTACGCCGGGAATGTCTTCAGTTTGCTTCACCAGGAAACTGTGCTTCACAACGGGGCGTGAAATCCCCACCATGTCGCACTCCTGAAATGCATCGTAGCCAATCAGTGACGTTGCGACCTGCCCGGATAGAATGACCAGCGGGATGGAGTCCATATAGGCTGTCGCAATACCGGTAATTGCGTTCGTCGCGCCAGGGCCGGAGGTGACCAATACCACGCCCACTTCACCCGTCGCACGCGCCAGCCCGTCAGCCATGTGCACCGCCGCCTGCTCGTGGCGCACCAAAACATGGTCAATGCCGCCTACCGTATGAAGCGCATCATAAATATCCAGAACTGCGCCTCCAGGGTAGCCGAACACCTGCTTAACGCCCTGATCGATTAACGATCGGACGACCATTTCCGCGCCAGACAACATCTCCATGCTTTGCCTCCAGGCATTTTGTTATAGACGGACTGCAGAATTCATTTCCACACCGTCTTACGATCGTGATGAACCAATCTTATATATTGCAGAGTGATCGTTACCTTAACCGCTCGTTTTGAGGCAGGCAATTAGCAAACAGGACGCGGCAAACGGGGTCAGAAGCACAAAAAGCAGCGTTACAGGGAGGATATGGTTAATTCCACTGTGATTCGTTCGTGAGGTGATAAATCATCGCTGAAAAGCGCAACCTTTCAGGAAATCATCTATTTTTGCGAAGCTGGCAGTAGCCAGAAAAAATAACAACAGCACAAAATACCGCAAATGAAAAAATACGCAGGATAAACCACACACGCCGATGTGATTTATCCTGACGCGCTTATCGGCGGCAAATGCTAATAAGCAGCTCTTCCATCCACTGATGGCCTTTATCCCGGCCTGCGGCTTCATGCCAGGAAAGATAACAGGTACGGCTATTGAGTTTGAGTGGCAACGGCAGGATTTGCAGATTTAAGGGTTCCGAAAACTCCTCCGCCAGCCAACGCGGGGCAATAGCGACCAGATGGGTCTGGGAAACCACATTTAAGACGCTGACCATGGCCATTCCCTGATAAGCCACGCTCGCCTGTTTATCCGCAGTGTCATACCACGGCAAACTAAATGAGGCGTATCGGTCGAGGGCAACAACAGCGTGCTGCTCGTTATAAACATCACTTTCGCGCAGCGGCATATTCATTCGTGGATGTTTTTTGCTGGCGACCAGTACCATTTCATCTTTAAACAGCGGTACACAGGAAAATTCCGGACGACGGAACTCTTCGTATCCCAGAACGAATTCTGTTTCCTGATACCGAAGCTGATGTTCTGTGTTCTGATTAAGAGAAGATTTAAATACCAGTTGAATATTGGGCGCAATTTCTTCCACTTTATTGTAGATCACGGACGTCAAATAATTATCTAACGGGCTACATACACAAAGATGGAAAACACGCTCACTGCTTAAGGGCTCAAAACCCGATCCCGGCAGCTCATTTTGCACCAACTGTAACGCCTGGCGGATAGAGCCAAACAACTGAAATGCACGCGCCGTGGGTTGAATCCCCCTGCCATAACGAACAAACAATTCGTCATTAAACATCACTTTAAGCCGGGATACCGCATTGCTGACGGCAGGCTGCGACATCCCCAGAGACTGCGCTGCCCGCGTGATATTCTGTTCCTGCATCACCGCGTCAAACACGGTCAACAGATTGAGATCCACGGTGCGTAACTGAGGTTTAACCCCATTATAACCCTGAGGTTGATTAATATTATTTTCTGGCACTCCTGGCTCCACTGTCACGCTAAACTCCCTTTGCCAAATTACAGTAATAATTTCGAAAAATATGATTTACCATGCAGATACAACCAGCGAAAGAGAATTGTTTAAAATTCGGAAAATATAAAGAGCGCATCATCAAAAGGGTGACTTCGCCCAGGTCATTGATGGTGAGATGAAATTTCGCATAAATGATATCAATGACATTATGGTTTGCATGAAACCATAATCAAGACAAATACACAATCGCCCTTCGGTTAATGATAACTTAAGTATTATTAAACTATTCACGTGAGCCATGCCAAACAATTAACAAACTCGCATCATTGCTCACGCTTTATTTACTGCATTTTTATTTGCAGCACTAATAAGCCAATGAAATTAAAAACAATTCTTCTCAGGGCTCATCCATTACAGACGTATGTTGAATTGATACTAATTATATTTAAATCGTTCCGGAGATGAATCTCCAGTCCAAAAATAGACTTTTCAAAAGGCATGAAAGATAAAAACCAGCACAATTAGCTAAATCAAATTCTCTGGAACATCGTGCGATCGGGGTCGTTTTTGTTGTCAGGGGTTGACATCAACCCCCATATCCAGTACCACTAAAAGCATATTGAATTTAACGGAGCACGATTCATGATTCGCACCATTCGTTTCACCGGTCTACTACTACTAAACGCATTCTCTGTGCGCGGTAGACTGGCGGGCGAAATTCAGCGTTGAATCGTCACCAGTAAGACTAAAAACCCGCGCCACTGCGCGGGTTTTTTTATGCTCGTAGCAAGGCGCCCTAAGACTGACAAGGACCTAACCCATGAGCCAGCAAGTCATTATTTTTGATACCACTTTACGTGACGGTGAACAGGCATTACAGGCGAGCCTGAGTGTGAAAGAGAAGCTGCAGATTGCGCTGGCTCTCGAACGTATGGGTGTCGACGTGATGGAGGTGGGTTTCCCGGTCTCTTCTCCGGGTGATTTCGAATCGGTACAGACCATCGCCCGTACCATCAAAAACAGCCGCGTCTGTGGTCTGGCACGCTGCGTTGAGAAAGACATCGACGTTGCCGCCGAGTCACTGAAAGTGGCTGAAGCATTCCGTATTCATACTTTTATTGCCACCTCCCCCATGCATATTGCCACCAAGTTGCGCAGCACCCTCGACGAGGTGATTGAGCGCGCGGTCTACATGGTCAAACGCGCGCGCAACTATACGGATGATGTTGAATTCTCATGTGAAGACGCAGGCCGCACGCCAATTGAGGATCTGGCGCGCGTGGTGGAAGCCGCCATTAATGCCGGTGCCAAAACCATCAACATCCCGGACACCGTCGGCTACACCATGCCGTTTGAGTTCTCCAACATCATTACTGGCTTGTATGATCGTGTGCCAAACATTGATAAGGCAATTATCTCAGTTCATACCCACGACGATTTAGGCCTGGCCGTCGGCAACGCCATCGCCGCTGTTCACGCCGGTGCCCGTCAGGTAGAAGGAGCGATGAACGGTATCGGGGAACGCGCAGGCAACTGTTCCCTGGAAGAAGTGATCATGGCGATCAAAGTGCGCAAAGACATCATGAACGTGCACACCCGCATCAATCACAATGAAATCTGGCGTACCAGCCAGACCGTCAGCCAGATTTGCAACATGCCGATCCCCGCCAACAAGGCGATTGTCGGTACCGGCGCATTCGCGCACTCTTCCGGTATCCACCAGGATGGCGTACTGAAAAACCGCGAAAACTACGAAATCATGACCCCGGAATCGATCGGTCTGAACCAGGTTCAGTTGAATCTGACCTCCCGCTCCGGCCGTGCGGCAGTGAAACATCGTATGGAAGAGATGGGTTACAAGGACAGCGATTACAACATGGATCAGTTGTACGACGCGTTCCTGAAGCTGGCCGACAAAAAAGGTCAGGTGTTCGACTATGACCTGGAAGCACTGGCCTTCATTAATAAGCAGCAGGAAGAGCCAGAGCATTTCCGTCTGGATTACTTCAGCGTGCAGTCCGGCTCCAGCGATATCGCCACGGCATCCATCAAGCTGGCCTGCGGGGATGAGATAAAAGCGGAAGCGGCAAACGGCAATGGTCCTGTCGATGCTATCTACCAGGCGATTAACCGCGTCACCGAATACGACGTGGAGCTGGTCAAATATGACCTGACGGCCAAAGGCCATGGCAAAGATGCACTCGGTCAGGTGGATATCGTGGTCAATTATAACGGCCGTCGTTTCCACGGCGTGGGTCTGGCGACCGATATCGTCGAATCCTCTGCGAAAGCGATGGTGCATGTCCTGAACAATATCTGGCGCGCCGCTGAAGTCGAAAAAGAGTTGCAACGCAAAGCTCAGAATAAAGAGAACAACAAGGAAACCGTGTAATGTCGAAGAATTACCATATTGCTGTGTTGCCGGGTGACGGTATTGGCCCGGAAGTGATGGCACAGGCGCTGAAAGTACTGGAAGCCGTTCGCTCGCGTTTTGCGATGAAAATTACCACCAGCCACTACGACGTGGGCGGTATTGCTATCGATAATCACGGTACGCCGCTGCCAAAAGCAACGGTAGAGGGTTGCGAGAACGCCGATGCAGTCCTGTTTGGTTCCGTGGGTGGCCCGAAATGGGAACACCTGCCACCCGCAGAGCAGCCAGAGCGCGGCGCGTTGCTGCCGCTGCGTAAACATTTCAAGCTGTTCAGTAACCTGCGTCCGGCAAAGCTGTATCAGGGTCTGGAAGAGTTCTGCCCGCTGCGCGCGGATATCGCCGCTAACGGCTTTGACATTCTGTGCGTACGTGAGCTGACCGGCGGGATCTATTTCGGTCAGCCAAAAGGCCGCGAAGGCAGCGGCCAGCATGAAAAAGCGTTCGACACCGAGGTCTATCACCGTTTCGAAATTGAACGTATCGCCCATATCGCTTTTGAGTCAGCACGCAAACGCCGCCATAAAGTGACCTCTATCGACAAAGCGAATGTGCTGCAGTCTTCCATCTTATGGCGTGAGATCGTCAGCGAAGTTGCTAAGCATTATCCTGACGTTGAGCTGTCGCATATGTACATCGATAACGCGACAATGCAGCTGATTAAAGATCCGTCCCAGTTTGACGTGCTGCTGTGCTCCAACCTGTTCGGCGATATCCTCTCGGATGAGTGCGCGATGATCACCGGCTCCATGGGCATGCTGCCGTCAGCGAGCCTGAACGAAGAAGGCTTTGGCCTGTACGAGCCTGCTGGCGGCTCCGCGCCGGATATCGCAGGTAAAAACATCGCTAACCCGATTGCGCAGATCCTCTCCCTGGCTCTGCTGCTGCGCTACAGCCTGGATGCAGGCGATGCGGCAACCGCAATTGAGAACGCCATTAATCGCGCGTTAGAAGAAGGCGTCCGTACCGGTGATTTAGCACGCGGCACGGCGGCAGTCAGTACCGATGAAATGGGCGACATCATTGCCCGCTATGTCGCTGAAGGGGTGTAATCATGGCGAAGACGTTATATGAAAAATTGTTTGATGCACACGTTGTCTATGAGGCACCAAACGAAACCCCACTGCTCTATATCGACAGGCATCTGGTACACGAAGTGACCTCCCCACAGGCATTTGATGGGTTGCGTGCGCACAAACGCCCGGTACGTCAGCCGGGTAAAACCTTCGCGACAATGGATCACAACGTTTCCACCCAGACCAAAGATATCAATGCGTCGGGCGAAATGGCGCGTATCCAGATGCAGGAGTTGATCAAGAACTGTAACGAGTTTGGCGTCGAGCTCTACGATCTGAACCATCCGTATCAGGGTATCGTTCACGTGATGGGACCTGAGCAAGGGATCACCCTGCCCGGCATGACCATCGTCTGCGGCGACTCCCATACCGCAACGCACGGCGCGTTTGGTGCACTGGCGTTCGGTATTGGCACCTCTGAAGTTGAGCATGTTCTGGCTACGCAGACCCTGAAACAGGGCCGAGCCAAAACCATGAAGATTGAAGTGAAAGGCAAAGCCGCGCCGGGGATCACCGCGAAAGACATCGTGCTGGCCATCATCGGTAAAACGGGCAGTGCCGGCGGCACCGGGCACGTAGTTGAGTTCTGCGGTGACGCTATTCAGGCGCTGAGCATGGAAGGTCGTATGACTCTGTGCAATATGGCCATCGAGATGGGGGCCAAAGCAGGCCTGGTGGCGCCGGATGAAACCACCTTCAACTATGTAAAAGGGCGTCTGCACGCGCCAAAAGATCAGGATTACGCTGACGCCGTCGCGTACTGGAAAACCCTGAAAACCGATGATGACGCGGTTTTTGACACCGTTGTTACCTTGCAGGCGGAGGAGATTGCCCCGCAGGTGACCTGGGGAACCAATCCGGGTCAGGTCATTTCCGTGAATGACACTATTCCCGATCCGGCCTCATTTACCGATCCGGTCGAACGCGCCAGTGCCGAAAAAGCGCTGGCGTATATGGGTCTCAAACCCGGTGTGCCGTTGACCGATGTGACCATCGACAAAGTCTTTATTGGCTCCTGCACCAACTCGCGTATCGAAGATTTACGCGCTGCGGCGGAGATCGCCAAAGGCCGTAAAGTGGCACCCGGCGTGCAGGCGCTGGTTGTGCCAGGCTCCGGCCCGGTAAAAGCGCAGGCGGAAGCCGAAGGCCTGGATAAGATCTTTATCGAAGCAGGCTTCGAGTGGCGCTTGCCTGGTTGCTCCATGTGTCTGGCCATGAACAATGACCGCCTGAATCCGGGCGAACGTTGTGCCTCCACCAGTAACCGTAACTTTGAAGGTCGTCAGGGCCGCGGTGGACGCACCCACCTGGTCAGCCCGGCGATGGCCGCCGCTGCGGCAGTTACCGGCCATTTCGCCGATATTCGCAGCCTGAAATAAGGAGACAATCATGGCAGAGAAATTTACCCAACATACAGGCCGGGTTGTCCCTCTGGACGCCGCTAACGTCGATACCGATGCGATCATCCCGAAGCAATTTTTGCAGAAGGTCACCCGCACCGGATTTGGTGCTCATCTGTTTAACGACTGGCGTTTTCTGGATGATAAAGGTCAGGTACCTGACCCGGAATTTGTGCTGAATTTCCCGGAATATAAAGGCGCCTCCATTCTGCTGGCACGGGAAAACTTTGGCTGCGGCTCCTCACGCGAGCACGCGCCATGGGCGCTGACCGATTACGGCTTTAAAGTGGTGATCGCCCCGAGCTTTGCAGATATCTTCTACGGCAACAGCTTCAACAACCAGCTGCTGCCGGTGACGCTGAGTGACGAGCAAGTGGATGAATTGTTCGCGCTGGTTAAGGCAAATCCGGGCATGTCGTTTGAAGTGGATCTGGAAGCGGAAGTGGTGAAAGCCGGAGATAAAACCTACAGCTTCAGCATCGATGCCTTCCGTCGCCACTGCATGCTGAACGGTCTGGACAGCATTGGCCTGACGCTTCAGCATGAAGACGCCATCTCCGCATACGAGAAAAAACAGCCTGCGTTTATGGGCTAAAGGCAATGGCCCGCACGATGCGGGCCATTGATAAGGGTGCGTTGAGGCTCAACCACTCTGGAGAGGCGGGGAACTTTCCCCGCCCATACCGCTAACGTTTTGCTTCGTAAGCCAACACTGCTGCCAGCTCTGTTTTCTCCTGTCTGAAATGCAGTTCACACAGTGAATCACGCACCATCCAGGTGAAGATCAACAGCGTTGTACAGATCAGAAACAAACCTAACAGCAGAGTACGTTTTGGCATTCCAGCCTCCTTATTGCTTTTCGGCAATGAAGAGACTAACCTCGCAATGTTGGTTGTGAAGTTGGTCTCCCCATCAGTTTTTTGATGTGGGACTCTCCACTGTTTGCCTCTTGCGAAAGCCTGAGGCAAACAGCCTCAAGCACCCGCCACGCACTCTATTTGTCTTCTTAAACTCTGTCAGAAAATCGTTTCATTTCGTGAAGGCGCCTTCCAGAATCAGACGTCTTTTACGCGCCAGGTCAGCATCAGCGTGACAATCGACGTTAGTGCAATCATCCAGTACACCGACCCATGTCCATAGCTTTGCGACAACGCCCCCTGAATCACCCCCGCCAGAATTACCCCCGTAGAGATACTGTTGGTAAAGAGTGTGGTCGCCGAACCCGCCCGTCCGGGCATTAGATCCTGGAACCAGAGCATCCCTATCCCGGCCACGATCCCGATAAACACAGCATTAAACAGCTGCAGCGCCAGCAACGCCTCTCGTGAATGGAAGAAAATCAGCCCCAGGTAGAAAAGCACTCCGGCCGCTACGGCTATCAGCATCATCCGGCGTTTCCCGAGATGTTTCACGTAGTATCCCGCCAGAATCATCGCCGGAATTTCCAGCCCGGCGGCCGTCCCCATTAAGATCCCCGCGAGCTTATCCGGCAGCCCCAGATCGCTGCTGATCCATAGCGGCATATCGATGATATACATGGTGTTGCAGGTCCACATCAGCGTGGAGGCGATAAACAGCATACGGACGTTTTTGTCCTGCCAGCCGCTCACCTGAGTAATGGGTTTATCCGCTGTCTGTTCGACACGCGCCACTGACGGCAGCACGAAGGCAATCAGTGCCAGGCTAATGGCAAAAATCCCCGCAGCGATGGAAAACATGGCGGTAAAACCGTAATTCAACGCCAGCATAAAGGCCAGCGGCGGACCAATGACCCATGCAAGAGAGAGCTGCGCACGCATCACCGAGCTAAACATCACTACTTCCCGCGCCGAGTTGTCGGCATATTCCCGGGCCAGCGCGAACAGCTGAGGCATGGCGGTGTTCGCCAGTGAGGCCAGCAGCACGCCGCAGGTGATCAGCGTCAGGTAGTGACGATTAAAGGCAAACAGCAGCGCGTTACCCACAGCCATGGCGCAACAAAATAGGATCAACTTGCGGCGATCGCCCTGGCTGTCGGATCGTTTCGCCAGCCCCAGGCTCACCAGGATCCCGGCGATGGCGTTCACGGTATAAAACAGGCCGACCCAAAACGGCTGCGCCCCCACCTCCCGGCTGAGAAAAAGACTCAGCGTCGGTGCCTGCAGCGCCCCCGCCACGCCCATCATAAAGGCCACCAGCATAAAAGCGGCATACACGCCGTTCAGGCGTCGCCCCATCGTCATTAACCAGAGCATCTGCAAGTCCTTGTGAAAGCGAATCGAAATTGGGTGAAAGAATAAACGAAAAAAGCCAGCAAAAAACATTTTGCTGGCGGGTGATAAGCACCAATACTCAGTCACACATGATCGAGGCGAGTTAGCGAGAAGAGGTCGGTTTCGTAACGTCCCACTGCATCAGTTCTTCTAACATTTTCAGCCGTTGCTCAGCACACTGACGGGCCAGCCAGGACGTTCCTTTTGTCGCTGAAAAGTACTGCTGATAAAACTGACGTGCGGTAGACCTCTTCATAATGTACCTCCTCACTTCATCGGGAATCATTATTGGCTTAATATAGGGATTAATAAATTGCTGATTTTTTGTCAGGAGTTCCCCTTTTATGCCTTCTGGTCGTCTGCAACAACAATTCATCCGCCTCTGGCAGTGCTGCGAAGGGCAATCGCAGGAGACCACGCTTAACGAACTGGCTGAACTCCTTAACTGCTCCCGACGTCATATGCGCACGCTGCTTAACACCATGCAGCAACAGGGCTGGTTAAACTGGGAAGCCGAAGCGGGACGCGGCAAACGCTCACGCCTGACCTTTCTCTATACCGGGCTGGCCTTGCAGCAACAGCGAGCAGAAGACCTGCTGGAACAGGACAGAATCGATCAGCTGGTGCAACTGGTAGGCGATAAAGCCGCAGTACGTCAGATGCTGGTCTCCCATCTTGGGCGGAGTTTTCGTCAGGGCCGCCACATTCTGCGTGTGCTCTACTATCGCCCGATGAAGAATCTGCTCCCCGGCACGGCCTTACGCCGCTCAGAAACCCATATGGCGCGACAAATATTCAGCGGCCTGACGCGAATAAATGAGGAAAACGGGGAACTGGAAGCTGATATTGCGCACCACTGGCAGCAACTCTCCCCACGTCACTGGCGCTTTTTCTTACGTCCCGGCATCCACTTTCACCACGGCCGCGAGCTGGAAATGCGCGATGTCATCGCCTCACTGGAACGTGCCCGCAAGCTTCCGCTTTATTCGCATATCTCGCGCGTTCACTCCCCCACCGCCTGGACGCTGGATATTGAACTGTCTCAGCCGGATAAATGGCTCCCCTGGCTGCTGGGGTATGTCCCATCAATGATTTTGCCAGGAGAGTGGGAATCGCTGCACAATTTTGCCAGCCAGCCCATTGGCACCGGGCCCTATGCCGTGTCGCGTAACACCAATAACCAGCTGAAAATTCGCGCGTTTGATGATTATTTTGGCTACCGGGCGCTGATCGACGAAGTGAACGTCTGGGTATTACCGGATCTCAATGAAGAGCTCAGCGCCGGGCTGACGCTTGAAGGCCCCACAACGGGCGAAAAGGCGGTGGAAAGCCGCCTTGAGGAGGGCTGCTACTACCTGCTGTTTGACAGCCGCACTCACCGCGGGGCCAATCAGGCGGTACGCAAATGGATCAGCCACGTCTTATCTCCTTCTAATCTGATTTACCATGCGGAAGAACAGTATCAGACGTACTGGTTCCCGGCGTACGGGTTGCTTCCTCGCTGGCATCATGCCCGGCCTGCCCACTGTGACAAACCGGCAGGGCTGGAGTCTGTTACCCTGACCTACTACCGCGAGCACGTGGAACACCGTTTTATCGCCAGGATCATGACCAGACTGCTGGCCGCAGAAGGCGTCCGGCTGGACATCAGGGAAGTGGACTATGACGAATGGCACCAGGGGGAACTGACCAGCGATATCTGGCTGAACAGCGCCAACTTCACCCTGCCGCTCGATTTCTCGCTCTTCTCACACCTGTATGAAGTCCCGCTGATCCAGCACTGTATCGATCGGGACTGGCAGCAGGATGCGGCGCAATGGCGTGCGGGCGAGATGAACCTGGCCACCTGGTGTCAGGCGCTGCTGGCCGAACAGGCAATCGTGCCGCTGATCCACCACTGGCTGATGATCCAGGGCCAGCGCAGTATGCGGGGGTTACGGATGAATACGCTGGGCTGGTTTGATTTTAAATCCGCCTGGTTTGCGCCACCAGAGCCATAACACTTTCGTAATATTCGCCAAATCATTACAATAGCGCCGTTCTCAACGGGGTGCTGCATCACTGATGTGCGCTGAGATAATACCCGTCGAACCTGATCCGGATAACGCCGGCGAAGGGATTTGAGGCTGTCGCTCAAAATCCTTTGCCACTCAACCTTGAGGTGCAAAGTGTTAAAAAAAGTGCTTCCCCTGCTGGCGCTGTTTGCGCTACCTGCTTTCGCAAAACCCGTCCTGACGGTCTACACCTACGACTCCTTTTCTGCCGACTGGGGCCCAGGCCCGGTCGTCAAAAAAGCCTTTGAAGCCGACTGCAACTGCGAACTGAAATTCGTGGCGCTGGAAGATGGCGTCTCGCTGCTTAACCGTCTGCGTATGGAAGGTAAAAACAGCAAGGCCGACGTGGTACTCGGCCTGGATAACAACCTGCTGGATGCGGCCTCGCAAACGAAACTGTTCGCCAAAAGCGGCGTAGCGGCAGATGCGGTTAACGTGCCGGGCGGCTGGAAAAACGACACCTTTGTGCCGTTCGATTACGGATATTTTGCGTTTGTTTATGACAAAAACAAGCTGAAGAACCCGCCGAAAAGCCTGAAGGAGCTGGTGGAAAGCGACCAGAAATGGCGCGTGATTTATGAAGATCCGCGCACCAGCACGCCGGGTCTGGGCCTGCTGCTGTGGATGCAGAAGGTATACGGTGATAAAACGCCGGAGGCGTGGCAGAAGCTGGCCGCCAAAACCGTGACCGTCACCAAAGGCTGGAGCGAAGCCTATGGCCTGTTCCTGAAAGGGGAGAGCGACCTGGTGCTGAGCTATACCACCTCCCCGGCTTATCACATTATCGCCGAGAAGAAAGACAACTACGCCGCCGCTGATTTCGCTGAAGGTCATTATCTGCAGGTGGAAGTGGCTGCCCGCACTGCCGCCAGCAAGCAGCCGGAACTGGCCGAGAAGTTCCTGAAATTCATGGTCTCCCCGGCGTTCCAGAATGCGATCCCTACGGGTAACTGGATGTATCCGGTGACCAACGTGACGCTACCTGCTGGCTTTGAGCAACTGACCAAACCGCAAACCTCGCTGGAGTTTACGCCGCAGCAGGTCGCCGCGCAGCGAGCAGCATGGGTAAGTGAATGGCAACGCGCCGTCAGCCGCTAATTCCCGGCTGGTTATTTCCCGGACTGCTCGCCGCTGTAGTGATGGTGGCGGTCAGTCTGGGTGCTTTTCTGGCATTGTGGTTTAACGCGCCAGAGAGTGATCTGCTCTCCCTCTGGCACGACAGCTATCTCTGGCACGTCATCCGGTTCTCTTTCTGGCAGGCGTTTCTCTCTGCCCTGCTGTCGGTGATCCCGGCCATTTTTCTCGCGCGGGCGCTCTACCGCAGACGCTTCCCCGGCAGGGAGGCGCTGTTGAGACTGTGCGCCATGACGCTGATCCTGCCCGTCCTGGTGGCGGTATTTGGGATCCTGAGCGTGTATGGTCGTCAGGGCTGGCTGGCCGCCCTCTTTAACCTGCTTGGTCTGGAGTGGACCTTCTCCCCTTACGGACTCAAAGGTATTCTGCTGGCGCACATCTTTTTCAACATGCCCATGGCGACCCGGCTTTTTTTACAGGCGCTGGAGGCTATCCCCGGCGAGCAGCGTCAGCTTGCGGCACAGCTGGATATGCGCGGCTGGTCATTCTTCCGCTTTGTCGAATGGCCGTGGCTGCGCCGTCAAATCCCTCCGGTTGCGGCGCTGATCTTCATGCTCTGTTTTGCCAGTTTCGCCACCGTGCTTTCTCTTGGTGGTGGACCACAGGCGACCACCATCGAACTGGCGATTTACCAGGCGCTGAGTTACGACTACGACCCCGGCCGCGCTGCGCTTCTGGCTCTGGTACAGATGCTATGCTGTCTTGTGCTGGTCCTGCTGAGTCAGCGTCTGAGCAAAGCCATTCCACCGGGCAGTCATCAGATTACAGGCTGGCGCGATCCACAGGACAGCCTGCACAGCCGAATCGCGGATGTGATGTTGATCGTACTGGCCCTGCTGTTGCTTCTGCCACCGCTGATGGCCGTCATCGTCGATGGCGTTAACCTTAACCTCGTCTCCGTGTTGCAACAGCCCGTCCTCTGGCAGGCGACCTGGACATCCTTGCGCATCGCACTGGCTGCCGGGCTATTGTGTGTCGTGCTGACCATGATGCTGCTGTGGAGCAGTCGCGAACTTTATGCGCGCCAGGCGCGCAAAGCCGGACAAGCGCTGGAGCTGACGGGGATGTTAATCCTCGCAATGCCGGGCATCGTCCTGGCAACCGGCTTCTTTTTATTGTTCAACAGTACGGTTGGTCTGCCGGAAAGCGCCGACGGAATCGTGATTTTTACCAACGCCCTGATGGCCATTCCCTATGCGCTGAAGGTGCTGGAAAACCCCATGCGCGACGTCAACAGCCGTTACGCTTTGCTGTGTCAGTCGCTTGGTCTACAGGGCTGGCGCCGGTTTAAGGTGGTTGAACTGCGAGCGCTGAAACGCCCGCTTGCTCAGGCGCTGGCCTTCGCTTGTGTGCTCTCCATTGGAGATTTTGGTGTGGTGGCGCTCTTCGGCAATGAAGATTTCCGCACGCTGCCATACTGGTTGTATCAGCAGATCGGCTCCTATCGCAGCCAGGAGGGGGCCGTCACGGCGCTGTTGCTGCTGTTGCTGTGCTTTGCCTTATTTACCGTTATCGAAAAACTTCCGGGGCGCAATGTTAAAACTGACTGATGTCACCTGGCTCTACCAGCACCTGCCTATGCGTTTCAGCCTGTCGGTACACCCGGGTGAGATGATTGCCGTGCTTGGCCCAAGCGGGGCAGGGAAAAGTACCTTACTCAATCTGATTGCCGGTTTTCTGCAACCGGCAAGCGGGTCGATAATGATTGAAAACAACGACCATACCTACACCCCGCCCGCCAGGCGTCCGGTCTCGATGCTGTTCCAGGAAAATAACCTGTTCACCCATCTGACGGTGCGGCAAAACATCGCGCTGGGTATGGATCCGGGGCTGAAACTGAACGACGCGCAGCGCCAGAAGCTGGAAAAGATTGCCGGGCAGATGGGCATCACCACGTTTATTGACCGGCTCCCCGGAGAGCTCTCTGGCGGACAACGTCAGCGCGTGGCGCTGGCTCGCTGTCTGGTTCGCGAGCAGCCGATACTGCTGCTGGATGAGCCCTTCTCTGCACTCGATCCCGCGCTGCGTCAGGAGATGCTCGCCCTGGTACAGGAGGTCTGCCAGCGTCAGCAACTGACGATGCTGATGGTGTCACACAGTATTGAAGATGCCGCACGCATCGCCCCGCGATCGGTGGTGATCGCGGAGGGTCGGATCGTGTGGGATGGTGAAACCGAAGAGTTGATGAGTGGCAAAGCAAGCGCGTCGCACCTGCTGGGGATCCTTAACGGCTGACCACCTTCAACAGGATCTCACCGTACACCGGCATCAGCGGGTGGCGAATCAGCGCGATCAGCGCCACGACGGCAACGCCCAGCGTCAGCGGCGCCAGCCACAGCAAGCGCGAACGAGGCAGATAGCGCGTCAGACGATCGACATTTGCTTTCGCGCTGCGCCATAGCCGCCAGCACAACCATGCAGCGAGCCATAACAGCAGCGCTGTTGCCAGCAATAACCATTTAAAGCCACCGCTCTGCACATCGTCTGGAATATCAATTGCCGCCCCCGCCAGGATCCCCGGCAGGAAGTAGAACGGCGGCCAGAAGACGCAGCCGATAATGTTCGGCAAAACGAATTTTGCGACGGGCAGATCCAGCATCCCGGCGACCATCGGCACCAGCGGACGCGTTGGCCCGACAAAGCGCCCGACGAGGATCGTAAACATGCTGTGCTGATGCAACGCATGCTCGGTTTTATCCAGCAACGCTTTGTTCTTCTTCATAAAAGACCAGCGGTGCAGCGGCTTCTTGAAACGCCAGCCCAGCCAGAAGGAGATCCAGTCGCCCAGTAAGCAGCCGATCATACCGGCCAGCCATGCCTGCCAGAAATTGACCTCACCGCTGCCAATCAACGCGCCCAACGCCGCCATCATCACCGTACCAGGCAGGATCAGCCCAACCAGCGCCAGCGATTCCAGAAACGCCACCAGCGCAACGGCGATAAGCGAATACATAACCGACTGGGTAATAAAATGTTCCAGCAATGCCTGCATAACTATTCCGGTCAGAAAACGAATCAGGGATTCTGCTTAGCGCCCTCACCGCGTCAAGACAACAATTGTCTGAATAGTTTACAGGTTGCTTCCGTTGTTCACCTGCTTGTTTATCTTTTTTTACCGTTTATTCACATCCCGCCCGGAATTCACTGGGGCTGGCGCCAGTGCATTTTTTAAATACGCGGGAAAAATAGAGCTGATCTTCAAAGCCCACATTGCGCCCGACGGTGGCAATGGGCATCCGGGTGGTGCTGAGCAGCAGTTTCGCCTGGCTGATGCGCTGATCTTCGCGCCAGCTCAGCACGCTGACACCCAACTGCTGCCGGAACAGATGCGACAGCCGCGACGGCGACAGGCAGACATGCTGGGCCACGCTGGCGATATCAAACTGGCTGTCGGCCAGGTGGTCGCTGATGTACTGGCAGGCATCACGCACACGGTTATCCAGCGGCGGATTAAGCGACGCGTTAATCGCCTCCATCCGGCGCAGTAACACCTGTTCAAGCAAATTAATCGCCAGCAACTCAGCGTAGCGCCCACCCGCCTGCCCTGCCTCTATGATCTGGGCAAACAGCTCGCGGAACTGGGCCAGATGAGCGTCGTCCGGGCGGTAAAAACCGGTGTGCGCGAAAATGGCTGGCCACGAAAGCCACTCCTGCCAGTAGGCGCGGGGGCGGAAGTAGACCCACTGGTGATACCACTCTTTGGCATCCGGATGACGCCCGTAATGGTGGATCTCACCAGGTGGAAACAGCAGCATATCGCCGGGACGACAGACGAACTGCTGATCGTTGTTTTTGATTATCCCTTCCCCACGTACGGTCAGGTTCAGAATGTACCCTTTCATCCCGAGCGGACGGTCAACGTAAAAATCGAGATATCCCTCAGCCTCGATAGGGGTCAGCCCCGCCACCAGGTGGGCGTTAAACGAATAACCCGGCAGTAAGGGATCGTTTTGCGTTTCGGCCATAGATTCAGTTCTCCCAACGGTACTGAAGGAAACCAATTGTCCATATCGTTAAAAGCCGTATAAAAATGGCCTGCGACGAGATCCAAAAAGCATCACGTCTCTTTTACGTCCGCCATGTTTCAGCCTTTCCCCCTGATTTCTCCGCCAGAGTGGGCAGATAAGCAGTAACAAAAGTGTCTATAAGTGCGGCAGAAATGTCCACATTGAATATTTGCACGGCGTCACACTTTCCATCTCAACAGCAATTTAGTCCATAAGATTAGCGGATCCTGCCTGACGATTTTCGCCCCCAGTCTCTAATGTTCTCTCATACCTGTTTTCTGATGGAGCAACACCATGGCAATTGCGATTGGCCTCGATTTTGGCAGCGACTCGGTTCGCGCCCTGGCAGTGGACTGTACGTCCGGCCAGGAGATAGCAACCAGCGTTGAGTGGTACCCACGCTGGCAAGAGGGGCGCTACTGCGATGCGCCAAACAACCAGTTCCGTCACCATCCACGCGACTACATCGAGTCGATGGAAGCGGCAATCAAAACCGTGCTGGCAGAACTGACTGACGCCCAGCGTGCAGAGGTGGTTGGGATCGGCGTAGACAGCACCGGTTCTACCCCCGCGCCAGTGGATGCGGAAGGCCGGGTGCTCGCGCTACGTCCTGAGTTCGCCGACAACCCGAACGCCATGTTTGTGCTGTGGAAAGACCATACCGCCGTCGAAGAGGCCGAAGCCATCACCCGGTTGTGCCACCAGCCGGGCAAAACCGACTATTCGCGCTACATCGGCGGAATTTATTCCAGTGAATGGTTCTGGGCCAAGATCCTGCATGTCACCCGCGCTGACGCAGCGGTTGCACAAGCAGCCGCATCGTGGATTGAACTGTGTGACTGGGTTCCTGCCCTGCTCTCGGGTACCACCCGCCCGCAGGATATTCGCCGCGGCCGCTGCAGCGCCGGGCATAAATCCCTATGGCATGAAAGCTGGGGCGGTCTGCCACCGGCAGCCTTCTTCGATGAACTCGATCCGATTATCAACAAGAGCCTGAAGTACCCGCTCTTTACCGACACCTTTACCGCCGATATTCCGGTGGGCACGCTCTGTGAAGAGTGGGCAACACGCCTGGGCCTGCCGCAAAACGTGGCAATCTCCGGCGGTGCGTTTGACTGCCATATGGGCGCGGTGGGCGCTGGTGCCCAACCCAATACGCTGGTGAAAGTGATCGGCACCTCCACCTGCGACATCCTGACTGCGGATAAGGCCAGCGTCGGTGACCGCGCAGTGAAAGGTATCTGCGGACAGGTCGACGGCAGCGTGGTACCGGACTTTATCGGTCTGGAAGCCGGGCAGTCTGCGTTTGGCGATATTTACGCCTGGTTTGGTCGGGTACTGGGCTGGCCGCTGGACCAGCTGGCGACCGCGCACCCGGAACTGAAAACCCAGATTGCCGAGAGTAAGAAACAGCTGCTGCCCCAGCTCACCGCCGCGTGGGCGAAAAATCCGTCTCTTGAACACCTGCCGGTGGTGCTCGACTGGTTCAACGGCCGCCGTACGCCATTTGCCAACCAGCGTCTTAAAGGCGTTATCACCGATCTCAATCTGGCGACCGATGCCCCGGCCCTGTTTGGCGGCCTGATTGCAGCCACCGCCTTTGGTGCCCGCGCGATTATGGAGTGCTTCACCGAACAGGGCATCGACGTCAATAACGTCATGGCGCTGGGCGGTATCGCCCGTAAAAACCCGGTGATCATGCAGGCCTGCTGCGACGTGCTGAACCGTCCGCTGCAGATTGTCGCATCCGATCAATGCTGCGCGCTGGGTGCGGCTATTTTCGCCGCCGTTGCCGCGGGCGTACACGCCGATATCCCGACTGCACAGCAGCATATGGCAAGCGCGGTCGAAAATACCCTTCAGCCGCGTGCTCAACAGGCGCAACGCTTTGAACAGCTTTATCAGCGCTACCAGCAATGGGCAAAAAGCGCCGAACTTCACTATCTCCCTGTCGCCGCCCCGTCAAAACACACCGCGGATACGACGGCAACCCTGACCCATTAAGGACACGACGATGACCATTTTTGATAATTATGAAGTGTGGTTTGTGATTGGCAGCCAGCATTTGTACGGACCGCAAGCGTTGCAACAGGTGACGAAACATGCGGAACACGTCGTGAACGCGCTGAATGCTGAGGCCAAACTGCCATGCAAACTGGTGCTGAAGCCGCTGGGCACGACGCCGGATGAGATCACCCATATCTGCCGTGACGCAAACTACGACGATAAATGTGCGGGTCTGGTGGTGTGGCTGCACACCTTCTCACCCGCCAAAATGTGGATCAACGGTCTGTCTATCCTCAACAAACCGCTGCTGCAATTCCATACCCAGTTCAACGCCTCCCTGCCATGGGACAGCATTGATATGGACTTTATGAACCTGAACCAGACCGCACACGGCGGCCGTGAGTTCGGCTTCATCGGCGCCCGTATGCGTCAGCAGCACGCCGTAGTGACCGGACACTGGCAGGATCAACATGCGCAGAAACGCATCGGCTCCTGGATGCGTCAGGCCGTTTCCAAACAGGATACCCGCCATCTGAAAGTGGTGCGATTTGGCGACAACATGCGTGAAGTGGCAGTCACCGACGGTGATAAAGTTGCCGCGCAGATCAAGTTTGGTTTTTCCGTGAACACCTGGGCCGTGGGTGACCTGGTGCAGGTCGTCAATGAGATCGGCGATGGCGACGTGAGCGCGCTGGTTGACGAATACGAAAGCAGCTACCGCCTCACCGCAGCGGCGCAGGTGAAGGGTGACAAACGCCAGAACGTGCTGGACGCGGCGCGCATTGAACTGGGGATGAAACGCTTCCTGGAACAGGGTGGCTTCCACGCCTTTACCACGACATTTGAAGATCTCCATGGTCTGAAACAACTGCCGGGTCTGGCAGTACAACGTCTGATGCAGCAGGGCTACGGCTTCGCGGGCGAAGGCGACTGGAAAACTGCCGCTCTGCTTCGCATCATGAAAGTGATGTCAACCGGTCTGCAGGGCGGCACCTCCTTTATGGAGGACTACACCTACCACTTCGAAAATGGCAACGACCTGGTACTCGGTTCACACATGCTGGAAGTGTGCCCGTCCATTGCCGTTGAAGAGAAACCGATCCTCGACGTGCAGCACCTCGGCATTGGCGGTAAAGCGGATCCGGCACGTTTGATCTTCAACACCCGTACCGGCCCGGCCATCAACGCCAGCCTGATCGACCTGGGCGATCGTTTCCGCCTGCTGGTGAACTGTGTGGATGCGGTTGAAACGCCACACGCGCTGCCAAAACTGCCGGTCGCCAACGCCCTGTGGAAAGCGCAGCCCGATCTGCCAACCGCCTCCGAAGCCTGGATCGTCGCCGGTGGCGCGCACCATACCGTCTTCAGTCACGCGCTGGATCTCAACGATATGCGTCAGTTCGCTGAACTGCACGACATCGAACTGACCGTGATCGATAACGATACCCGCCTGCCCGCGTTTAAAGACGCGCTGCGCTGGAATGAAGTCTATTACGGTTCGAAACGTTAAGTACGACGTGCCCGGTGGCACTGCGTTTACCGGGCCTACGATTGTGTATGCCGGATAAGCGAAACGCCATCCGGCGGGAGACAACAATGCTAGAAGATCTCAAACGCCAGGTACTCGAAGCCAACCTGGCGCTGCCTAAACATAATCTGGTGACCCTGACCTGGGGCAACGTCAGCGCCGTTGACCGCGAAAAAGGGGTGTTCGTCATCAAGCCTTCCGGCGTGGATTATACGGTGATGACCGTTGACGATATGGTTGTGGTCAGCATTGCAACCGGTGAAGTGGTGGAAGGGAAGAAAAAACCCTCCTCCGATACCCCCACCCATCGCCTGCTGTATCAGGCATTTCCGACCATCGGCGGCATTGTGCATACCCACTCGCGTCATGCGACTATCTGGGCGCAGGCAGGCCAGTCCATCCCGGCTACCGGTACCACGCACGCAGACTACTTTTACGGCACCATTCCGTGCACCCGCCTGATGACCGATGCGGAAATCAACGGCGAGTACGAGTGGGAAACCGGCAATGTGATTGTCGAAACCTTTGAAAAACAAGGAATCGACGCAGCACAGATGCCCGGGGTGCTGGTGCATTCCCACGGCCCGTTTGCGTGGGGCAAAAATGCGGAAGATGCAGTGCATAACGCGATTGTGCTGGAAGAGGTAGCCTATATGGGCATCTTCTGTCGTCAACTGGCACCACAGTTGCCGGATATGCAACAGACGCTGCTGGACAAACACTACCTGCGCAAGCACGGTGCAAAAGCTTATTACGGGCAATAAACTGTATATAAACCCAGCATAAAACCGCTAACCAGGCTATAATCAGGCCTGGTTTTGTTTTATGGGATAACGGCGTGACGCAGGCGCAAGAAGGTTTTTTACTGACCCGACACTGGCGGGATACGCCTCAGGGAACAGAGGTGGAGTTCTGGCTGGCGACGGACAACGGCCCGCTGCGCGTTACCCTGCCGCCACAGGAGTCCGTGGCATTTATTCCTGAAGCCCACATCGACAAAGCAAAGCAGCTACTGCGCGGTGAAAACAACTGGCGCATCACGCCACTTGAGCTAAAAGATTTCCATCGCCAGCCGGTTTACGGTCTCTATTGTCGCGCCCATCGCCAGCTGATGCGCTATGAAAAACTGCTGCGCGAGGCGGGCGTCACCCTGTACGAGGCCGATATTCGTCCCCCGGAACGTTTTCTGATGGAGCGGTTTATTACCGCCCCTGTCTGGGTTGATGGCACAGCGCACAACGGCGGGCTGATTAACGCCCGCCTGAAACCCAACCCGCACTACCGTCCGCCGTTGAAATGGGTCTCACTGGACATCGAAACCACCCGTCACGGTGAACTGTACTGTATTGGTCTTGAAGGCTGCGGCGACCGGGTTGTCTATATGCTCGGGCCACCGAATGGCGATGCCTCCGCGCTGGACTTCCGGCTGGAGTACGTCAACAGTCGGCCACAGCTGCTGGAAAAACTGAACCAGTGGTTTGCCGATCGCGATCCCGATGTCCTGATCGGCTGGAACGTGGTGCAGTTCGACCTGCGGGTACTGCAAAAACACGCCGAGCGTTACCGCATCCCGCTCATGCTTGGGCGGGGTCATAGCGAACTGGAATGGCGCGAGCACGGTTTCAAAAACGGCGTCTTCTTCGCGCAGGCCAACGGTCGCCTGATTATCGACGGCATCGAGGCGCTGAAATCCGCATTCTGGAATTTTTCTTCCTTCTCGCTGGAGGCAGTGGCGCAGGAGCTGCTGGGGGAAGGGAAATCCATCGATAACCCGTGGGACCGAATGGATGAGATCGACCGCCGCTTCAACGAAGACAAACCGGCACTTGCCACCTATAACCTGAAAGATTGTGAGCTGGTTACGCAGATTTTCCACAAAACCGAGATCATGCCTTTTCTGCTGGAACGCGCCACAGTAAATGGTCTTGCCGCTGATCGGCACGGCGGTTCCGTGGCGGCATTCAGCCATCTGTACTTTCCCCGCATGCACCGGGCAGGCTACGTCGCACCGAACCTGGGGGACGTGCCGCCGCAGGCAAGCCCTGGCGGCTACGTGATGGATTCCCGGCCGGGACTGTATGACTCCGTGCTGGTACTGGACTACAAAAGCCTCTACCCCTCGATTATCCGCACCTTTCTGATTGATCCGGTGGGGCTGGTAGAGGGGATGGCGCAGCCGGACGATACGCACAGCACCGACGGGTTTCTGGGGGCGCGTTTCTCACGGGAGAAACACTGCCTGCCGGAGATCGTGGGACAGATCTGGCACGGGCGCGATGAGGCCAAGCGCCACGGCAACAAGCCGCTTTCTCAGGCGCTGAAAATTATCATGAATGCCTTTTACGGTGTGCTGGGCACCAGCGCCTGTCGCTTCTTCGACCCGCGTCTCGCCTCGTCTATCACCATGCGCGGGCATGAGATCATGCGCCAGACAAAGGCGCTGATCGAATCCCAGGGCTATGAAGTGATCTATGGCGATACCGACTCCACCTTCGTCTGGTTGAAGGGCGCGCACGCCGAAGAGGAAGCCGCGCGAATTGGCAAACAGCTGGTCGCCTTCGTGAACGACTGGTGGCAAGCGCATTTGCAAAAAGAGCGGTTAACCAGTGCGTTAGAGCTGGAGTATGAAACCCATTTCAGCCGCTTTTTAATGCCCACTATCCGTGGAACCGATCAGGGCAGCAAGAAACGCTACGCCGGACTGATTCAGGAAGGTGAAAAGCAACGCATGGTGTTTAAAGGGCTGGAGACGGTACGCACAGACTGGACTCCGCTGGCGCAGCAGTTCCAGCAAACGCTCTATCTGCGGATCTTTCGTAATGAGCCTTATCAGGACTACGTCCGCGAGACGATAGCCAGCCTGATGGCCGGCGAGCTCGACAACCAGCTGGTGTATCGCAAACGCCTGCGCCGCCCGCTGGCCGAGTATCAGCGTAACGTTCCGCCGCACGTCCGCGCCGCGCGTCTGGCGGATGAAGAGAACGTCCGTCGGGGGCGCGCCCCGCAGTATCAGAACCGGGGCACCATCAAGTATGTCTGGACGACAAACGGGCCAGAGCCTGTGGATTATCAACACTCTGCGCTGGACTACGACCACTACCTGACGCGCCAGCTTCAGCCCGTCGCGGATGGAATTTTGCCTTTCATTGACGACGATTTTGCTACACTAGTGACAGGGCAGCTTGGCCTATTTTGACACGTGACGAAATCGCTGCCATCCAGTACCATAGCGCCCTTTCCACTCCCGGACCCATTTTTCGATGACCGTCTTTTTTGACGGTGGTTGAACTATTGCCTGCAATTAAAGATTAGAGCCGAACACATATGCCTTTTACACTTGGTCAACGCTGGATCAGCGATACAGAAAGCGAACTTGGATTGGGAACCGTGGTTGCAGTCGATGCACGCATGGTCACCCTCCTTTTCCCTGCTACCGGTGAAAACCGCCTGTACGCTCGCAATGACTCCCCTGTTACCCGCGTGATGTTCAATCCAGGTGACACCGTGACCAGCCACGACGGCTGGCAGCTAAAGGTTGAAGACGTAAAAGAAGAGAATGGTCTGCTCGCCTACATTGGGACTCGCCTCGACACTGACGAGAGCAATGTCATCCTGCGTGAAGTGCTGCTCGACAGCAAACTGGTTTTCAGCAAGCCGCAGGATCGCCTGTTTGCCGGGCAAATCGACCGTATGGATCGCTTCTCCCTGCGCTATCGCGCACGTAAATTCCAGAGTGAACAGTACCGCATGCCGTGGAGCGGCCTGCGTGGTCAACGCACCAGCCTGATCCCTCATCAGTTGAATATCGCCCATGACGTTGGTCGTCGTCATGCGCCTCGCGTACTGCTGGCAGACGAAGTGGGCCTCGGTAAAACCATTGAAGCCGGTATGATCCTGCATCAACAACTGCTTTCTGGCGCCGCCGAGCGCGTGCTGATCGTGGTACCGGAAACGCTGCAACACCAATGGCTGGTTGAGATGCTGCGCCGCTTTAACCTTCGTTTCTCGCTGTTTGACGACGAGCGCTACGCCGAAGCCCAGCATGACGCAGACAACCCGTTTGAAACCGAACAACTGGTCATCTGCTCCCTGGACTTCGTGCGCCGCAGCAAGCAGCGTCTTGAGCATCTGTGCGACGCAGAGTGGGATCTGCTGGTGGTCGACGAAGCGCACCACCTGGTCTGGAGCGAAGAGGCACCGAGCCGTGAATACATGGCGATTGAACAGCTTGCCGAGCGCGTGCCGGGCGTCCTGCTGCTGACCGCAACGCCGGAGCAGCTGGGGCTGGAGAGCCACTTCGCCCGTCTGCGCCTGCTCGATCCAAACCGCTTCCATGACTTTGAGCAGTTTGTCGAAGAACAGAATAATTACCGCCCGGTTGCCGATGCTGTCGCCATGCTGCTGGCGGGCAAACGCCTCTCGAATGACGAACTCAACACCCTGAGCGATCTGATTGGCGAACAGGATATTGAGCCGCTGCTGCAGGCAGCCAACAGTGACAGCGACAACGCGGGATCCGCGCGTAAAGAGCTGATCGATATGCTGATGGACCGCCACGGCACCAGCCGCGTGCTATTCCGTAACACCCGTAACGGCGTGAAGGGCTTCCCGAAACGCGAACTGCATACCATCAAGCTGCCGCTGCCGACGCAGTATCAGACGGCAATAAAAGTCTCCGGCATTATGGGGGCGCGCAAAAGCCAGGAAGAACGTGCGCGCGACATGCTCTACCCGGAGCAGATTTATCAGGAATTTGAAGGCGATACCGGAACCTGGTGGAACTTCGACCCGCGTGTTGAATGGCTGATGGGTTACTTAACGGCTCATCGTTCACAGAAAGTGCTGGTGATCTGCGCCAAAGCGGCCACCGCGCTGCAGCTGGAGCAGGTTCTGCGCGAGCGTGAAGGTATTCGAGCCGCCGTGTTCCACGAGGGCATGTCCATTGTCGAGCGCGACCGCGCCGCGGCCTGGTTCAGTGAAGAAGACAGCGGCGCACAGGTTCTGCTGTGCTCTGAAATCGGTTCTGAAGGGCGTAACTTCCAGTTCGCCAGCAACCTGGTGATGTTCGATCTGCCGTTCAACCCCGACCTGCTGGAACAGCGTATCGGCCGTCTGGACCGTATCGGTCAGGCGCATGATATTCAGATCCACGTCCCTTACCTGGAAAAAACCGCTCAGTCGGTGCTGGTACGCTGGTTCCACGAAGGTCTGGACGCGTTCGAACATACCTGTCCGACGGGACGTACCATTTACGATCAGGTGCATACGGATCTGATCGGTTACCTGGCAGCGCCGGAAAATACGGACGGTTTTGATGAGCTGATCAAATCCTGTCGCGAAAAGCATGAGGCTCTGAAAGCGCAGCTGGAGCAGGGACGTGACCGCCTGCTGGAAATCCACTCCAACGGTGGCGAAAAAGCGCAGGCGCTTGCCGAAAGCATTGAAGAGCAGGATGACGACACAAGCCTGATCAGCTTCGCCATGAACCTGTTCGACATCGTCGGGATTAACCAGGACGATCGCGGCGAGAACATGATCGTGCTGACCCCATCCGATCATATGCTGGTTCCGGATTTCCCGGGCCTGCCGGAGGATGGTTGCACCATCACCTTTGAGCGTGACGTGGCGCTGTCTCGCGAAGACGCGCAGTTCATCACCTGGGAACACCCGTTGATCCGCAACGGCCTCGACCTGATCCTTTCCGGCGACACGGGTAGCAGCACGATTTCCTTGTTGAAAAACAAAGCATTACCCGTTGGTACGCTGCTGGTTGAGCTGATCTATGTTGTGGAAGCGCAAGCGCCGAAACAGCTGCAGCTCACCCGCTTCCTGCCGCCAACGCCAGTGCGTCTGCTGCTGGATAAAAACGGCACCAACCTGGCTGCACAGGTTGAATTCGAGAGTTTCAACCGCCAGTTGAGCGCAGTAAACCGCCACACGGGCAGCAAACTGGTCAACGCCGTACAACAGGACGTGCACGCCATTCTGCAGTTGGGTGAAACGCAGATCGAAAAAGCGGCCAGGACGCTGATTGATGCCGCACGCGAGGAAGCCGATGAGAAACTGTCTGCAGAGTTGTCTCGTCTGGAAGCGTTAAAAGCGGTGAACCCAAACATCCGTGATGACGAACTGACCGCGATTGAGAGCAACCGTCAGCAGGTGCTGGAAAGCCTGAATCAGGCAAGCTGGCGTCTGGATGCCCTGCGTCTTATCGTTGTGACGCATCAGTAACCGGAGCACAAGATGGTGATGGAGCCTTACAATCCGCCGCAAGATCCGTGGCTGGTTATCCTTTATCAGGATGAGCACATTATGGTGGTCAATAAGCCAAGCGGCTTGTTGTCCGTGCCGGGACGTCTGGATGAGCACAAAGACAGCGTGATGACACGTATTCAGCGTGATTATCCCCAGGCGGAGTCCGTTCATCGCCTGGACATGGCAACCAGCGGCGTGATTGTGGTGGCGCTGAACAAAGCGGCTGAACGTGAACTCAAACGTCAGTTCCGCGAGCGTGAGCCGAAAAAGCAGTATGTCGCACGCGTCTGGGGCCATCCCGCGCAGGCGGAAGGGCTGGTGGATCTGCCGCTGATTTGCGACTGGCCAAATCGACCAAAGCAGAAGGTATGCTATGAGACGGGCAAGGCCGCGCAAACCGAGTATGAAGTGCTGGAGTACGCGCCGGATAACACCGCGCGCGTGCTGCTTAAGCCCATTACCGGGCGTTCACATCAGCTGCGTGTGCATATGCTCGCGCTGGGGCACCCGATTCTGGGAGACCGTTTTTACGCCCCCCCGGAGGCGCTGGCTTCAGCGCCGCGTTTGCAGCTTCATGCCCAGACACTCACCATCACCCACCCGGCGTTTGGCAACGCAATGACGTTTAAAGCCCCGGTGGATTTCTAAAAAAATGGCCCGACTGTGTCGGGCCATTTTTTATTTGAAATTTTTCTGCTCTTTTATCAGCTCGTACGCTTTCTGGATTTCCTGCGCTTTTTGCTTCGCCATCTCCATCATCTCTGGCGGTAAGCCCTTCGCGACCAGTTTATCCGGGTGATGTTCACTCATCAGCTTACGATAGGCACGCTTGATGGTTGTCGCATCATCCGAAGGTTTCACGCCAAGCACGTTACAGGCGTCTTCCAGCGTCGGGCCTCGCTGCGCCTGCTGCCAGCCGCCGCCAGAGGATTGATGCTGTTGATAGCCACCGCCAAAGTGTGCGCCGCCCTGCATCATGCGCAGGAACTGGTCGAACTGCATGCGGGAGATCCCCAGCTCTTCGGCAATCACGTATAACACATCGCGTTCATTCGGATGAAGAGACCCGTCGGCAAACGCCGCCTGAATCTGGATCTCCAGAAACATCCGAATTAAATCAAAACGGCCGAAACAGATACTGCGGAACTGACGCATTTTTTCGCGCAGCGGATAGTTATCCGATTTACCGATGCGAAACGCATTTTGCGCCGCCACACGAGATTCCCCATGCAGATTCATGCGGTCCATAAATACGCTGGCAATCTGGATATCGGCTTCCGTTACCCGCCCTTTTGATTTGGTTAAGTGCCCCATCACCTCAAAGGTGGTAGAGAAAAAGAGGGACTGACGCTCGCGCTGGTTGGCGAACCACGCCATTTTGCGGCTGCGTGCCTTATCGAACATATGGCCAATAATCAGGCCAAGCACGATGCCCCAAAACCCGGCACCCATGATGATGGCGAACGCAACGCCGATGATTTTACCCCAATACTGCATATACTCCCCGGATAGTCATGTCCCTTGTCGACGCAACGCCATCATTACAGTGGTCGAGCCACGGTCAATTGAGGGACATCGCCTATAATTTGCATTATCATACTCGTCATTCGATAGCGAGCCTAACACTCTGGCACGCAAACGGGCAGGATTAACGCTGGTACTGCGCTGATGAGTAAGATAGTCTCTGAGCGTTTGTAAGCCGTAGCCACTGATGACGGAACACTAAAATATAACGTATGAAAAAACGTATCCCCACCCTCCTGGCCACAATGATTGGCACCGCCCTGTACAGTCAACAGGGGCTGGCGGCCGATCTTGCCTCGCAGTGTATGCTTGGCGTCCCAAGTTATAATCGCCCACTGGTGAGTGGCGATACCAATAGCTTGCCAGTAACCATTACTGCCGACAGTTCTAAAGGAACTTATCCTGACAATGCCACGTTTACGGGCAGTGTGGATATAAATCAGGGCAATAGCCGCCTGCAGGCAGATGAAGTGCAGTTGCACCAGAAGCAGCCGGAAGGTGCGGCTGAACCAGTACGAACGGTGGATGCGCTGGGTAATGTGCACTATGACGACAATCAGGTCATCCTGAAAGGTCCGAAAGCATGGTCAAACCTGAACACCAAAGATACGAACGTCTGGGAAGGTGATTACCAGATGGTAGGTCGTCAGGGGCGTGGTAAAGCAGATCTGATGAAACAGCGCGGTGAAAACCGCTATACGATTCTGGAAAATGGTTCCTTCACCTCCTGTCTGCCGGGTTCGAATACCTGGAGCGTGGTCGGAAGTGAGGTAATTCACGACCGTGAAGAACAGGTCGCAGAAATCTGGAACGCCCGGTTTAAACTCGGCCCGGTGCCGGTTTTCTATAGCCCGTACCTGCAACTTCCCGTGGGCGACAAACGTCGTTCAGGCTTCCTGATCCCAAATGCCAAATACAGCACCTCGAACTATTTTGAGTTCTATCTGCCGTATTACTGGAACATCGCGCCCAACATGGACGCCACGATCACGCCGCACTATATCCATAAGCGCGGCAACGTCATGTGGGAAAACGAGTTCCGCTATCTGACCCAGGCGGGTACCGGTTTGATGGAACTGGATTATCTGCCATCAGATAAGGTCTTCCAGGATGAGCACCCAACAGAAGGTGATAAACACCGTTGGATGTACTACTGGCGTCACGCTGGCGTCATGGACCAGGTCTGGCGTTTTAACGTCGACTACACCAAAGTCAGCGATCCTTACTATTTCAACGACTTCGATTCCAAGTACGGTTCCAGTACCGATGGTTACGCCACGCAGAAGTTCAGCGTTGGCTATGCCATTCAGAACTTCAACGCTACGGTGTCGACGAAGCAGTTCCAGGTGTTTGATAGCCAGACGCGAAGCACTTACGGTGCAGAACCGCAGCTGGATGTGAACTGGTATCAGAACGATGTTGGTCCATTCGATACCCGCGTCTACGCTCAGGCAGTGCATTTCGTCAATACCAACTCGGACATGCCGGAAGCCACGCGTGTACATTTAGAACCGACGATCAATTTACCGCTGTCGAACAACTGGTCGAGTCTGAATACCGAAGCCAAGCTGATGGCGACCCATTATCAGCAGAAAAATGTGGACTGGTATAACAACCGTTATGGCACCGACCTCGACGAATCCGTGAACCGCGTTCTTCCACAATTCAAAATGGACGGTAAGCTGATCTTCGAGCGCGATATGGGTCTGCTGGCGGATGGGTATACGCAGACGCTTGAGCCACGTATGCAGTATTTGTACGTGCCTTATCGCGATCAGAGCAAAATCCAGAACTATGACTCCGCTTTCCTGCAGTCTGACTACAGCGGCCTGTTCCGTGACCGTACCTACGGCGGTCTCGACCGTATTGCTTCCGCGAACCAGTTAACGACCGGCGTCACAACGCGCGTTTATGATGAATCTGCCGTTGAACGTTTTAACGTTTCTGTTGGTCAAATCTACTATTTCACCGAGTCTCGTACCGGTGATGACAATATCAACTGGGAGAAAGACAACAAAACAGGTTCGCTGGTGTGGGCGGGCGATACCTACTGGCGCATGACCGATCGCTGGGGCTTACGCGGGGGTCTGCAGTACGACACGCGTCTCGACAATATTGCGACCAGCAGTGCAGCCGTCGAGTACCGTCGCGATGAAGATCGTATGGTGCAGTTGACCTATCGTTACGCCAGCCCGGAATATATTCAGGCAACATTGCCGAACTATGCCACCAGTGAACAGTATAAAGACGGGATTTCGCAGGTGGGGGGTGCAGCCAGTTGGCCAATCGCTGACCGCTGGTCAATTGTGGGCGCATACTACTTTGACACTAACGCCAACAAGCCTGCTGACCAGATGGTTGGTCTGCAATATAACTCCTGCTGTTACGCGCTGCGTGTCGGCTACGAACGCAAGCTTAACGGCTGGGATACTCAAAACAATCAGAGCAAATACGATAACGTGATTGGCTTTAATGTCGAATTGCGCGGCCTGAGCTCCAACTACGGCCTGGGCACGCAGCAGATGCTGCGCTCGAACATTCTGCCGTACCGCAGTTCCTTGTAATGTGCTTGTTTTGCAACGTAATCCGCTTTGCGGTTAATTGAAATGGAAAAAGTATGAAGAACTGGAAAACGCTGCTGCTCGGTGTCGCTATGGTTGCGAATACCAGCTTCGCGGCCCCCCAGGTTGTTGATAAGGTCGCCGCTGTGGTTAACAACGGTGTCGTGCTCGAAAGTGACGTTGACGGTTTGATGAAATCTGTGAAGCTCAATTCGGGCCAGGCGGGTCAGCAACTTCCTGATGACGCAACGCTGCGCCATCAGATCCTGGAACGTCTGATCATGGATCAGATTGTCCTGCAAATGGGTCAGAAAATGGGCGTGAAGATCACTGACGAGCAGCTCGATCAGGCGATCGCTAACATCGCTAAGCAGAACAATATGACCCTGGATCAGATGCGTAGTCGTCTGGCTTATGATGGCATCAGCTATTCAACCTACCGTAATCAGATCCGTAAAGAGATGCTGATCTCAGAAGTGCGTAACAATGAAGTTCGTCGCCGCGTCACCATCCTGCCGCAGGAAGTCGACGCGCTGGCAAAACAGGTGGGCAACCAGAACGATGCCAGCACCGAGCTGAACCTGAGCCACATTCTGATCCCGCTGCCTGAGAACCCAACGTCTGACCAGGCCGCAGAAGCGGAAAGCCAGGCGCGCGCTATCGTTGAGCAGGCACGTAACGGTAGTGACTTTGGCAAGCTGGCCATTACCTACTCTGCAGACCAACAGGCGCTGAAAGGCGGCCAGATGGGCTGGGGACGTATTCAGGAACTGCCATCCATCTTTGCCCAGGCGCTGAGCACGGCGAAGAAAGGCGACATCGTGGGTCCAATCCGTTCAGGTGTTGGCTTCCACATCCTGAAAGTCAACGACCTGCGTGGTCAGAGCCAGAACATCTCCGTCACCGAAGTTCATGCTCGCCACATTCTGCTGAAACCGTCACCGATCATGACAGACGATCAGGCGCGTGCGAAGCTGCAACAGATTGCTGCGGACATTAAGAGCGGAAAAACGTCGTTTGCGAATGCCGCAAAAGAGTTCTCTCAGGATCCTGGCTCAGCTAACCAGGGCGGCGACCTGGGCTGGGCGGCGGCGGATATCTACGATCCGGCATTCCGCGATGCGCTGATGAAGCTGAACAAAGGCCAGATGAGTGCGCCGGTACACTCCTCCTTTGGCTGGCATCTGATCGAACTGCTGGATACCCGCAACGTTGATAAAACCGACGCAGCGCAGAAAGACAGAGCCTATCGTATGCTGTTCAACCGTAAGTTCTCTGAAGAAGCGGCAACCTGGATGCAGGAACAACGCGCCAGCGCTTACGTGAAAGTTCTGAGCAACTAATGAAACAGCATCGTGTTGTGATCACCCCCGGCGAACCCGCCGGGATTGGGCCTGACCTCGTGGTCCAGCTTGCCCAACGTAGCTGGCCGGTGGAACTGGTCGTCTGTGCTGATGCAACACTGTTACAAGACCGGGCTTCACTGCTCGGTCTGCCTTTAACGCTTATCCCTTACGTTGAAGGTCAGCAGCCTGCACCGCAGCAAGCCGGAACGCTCACGCTTCTTCCCGTCCCCCTTCGTACTCCTGTTATTCCGGGTCAGCTCAGCACTGAAAACGGCCACTATGTTGTCGAAACCCTGGCGCGCGCTTGCGATGGTTGCATAAAAGGGGAATTTGCTGCCCTGATTACGGGCCCCGTGCACAAAGGGGTGATTAACGAAGCCGGTATTCCGTTCACCGGACATACCGAGTTTTTTGAAGAGCGATCGCACAGCCCGAAAGTAGTGATGATGCTGGCGACGGAAGCGATGCGGGTGGCTCTGGTAACAACCCATCTGCCGATTAAGGCCATTCCTGACGCCATCACCCCTGAACTGCTGCGGGAGATCATCGGGATACTGCATCACGATCTGCAGACCAAATTCGGTATTAAACAGCCGCACGTTCTGGTCTGTGGCCTGAACCCACACGCCGGTGAAGGCGGGCATATGGGGACTGAAGAGATCGACACCATCATTCCGGTGCTGAATGAAATGCGGGCGAAAGGGATGAACCTGAGCGGGCCATTGCCTGCCGATACCCTTTTCCAGCCCAAATACCTGGATAATGCCGATGCCGTGCTCGCGATGTACCACGATCAGGGCCTGCCCGTGCTAAAATACCAGGGCTTTGGCCGCGGTGTGAATATCACCCTCGGTTTACCTTTTATTCGAACGTCCGTTGACCACGGTACTGCGCTGGATCTGGCAGGACAGGGAAAAGCGGATGTCGGCAGTTTTATTACGGCGCTTAATCTCGCCATCAAAATGATTGTTAATACTCAATGACTAATCGAGTCCATCAGGGCCACTTAGCCCGTAAACGCTTCGGGCAAAACTTCCTCAACGATCAGTTCGTGATCGACAGTATTGTCTCGGCCATCAATCCGCAAAAAGGCCAGGCGATGGTTGAAATCGGCCCCGGTCTGGCAGCACTGACTGAACCCGTCGGCGAACGTCTGGACGAACTGACCGTTATCGAACTCGACCGCGATCTCGCTGCTCGTCTGCAAACGCACCCGTTCCTTGGGCCGAAGCTGACGATTTATCAGCAAGATGCCATGACCATGAATTTTGGCGAGCTGTCGGAAAAAATGGGTCAGCCGCTGCGCGTATTCGGTAACCTGCCCTATAACATCTCCACGCCGCTGATGTTCCACCTCTTTAGCTATACTGATGCCATTGCCGACATGCACTTCATGTTGCAAAAAGAGGTGGTAAACCGTCTGGTTGCAGGGCCGAACAGTAAAGCGTATGGTCGTTTAAGCGTGATGGCACAATATTTCTGCAATGTGATCCCGGTACTCGAAGTGCCGCCGTCTGCCTTCACGCCGCCGCCAAAAGTCGACTCTGCGGTTGTGCGCCTTGTGCCGCATAAAACGATGCCATACCCGGTCAAAGACCTGCGCGTACTGAGCCGTATCACCACAGAAGCCTTTAACCAGCGCCGTAAAACGATCCGTAATAGCCTCGGCAATCTGTTCACCGTTGACGTGCTGGCCGAGCTGGGCATTGACCCGGCAATGCGAGCAGAAAACATCTCTGTTGAGCAGTACTGTAAACTGGCTAATTACATTAGCGAAAATGCGCCGCCGAAGGAGAGTTAAGCCATGATTGATTCGCCCCGCGTCTGTGTCCAGGTACAAAGCGTTTACGTTGAGTCGCAGTCCTCACCCGATGAAGAACGTTTTGTTTTCGCCTACACCGTGACCATTCGCAACCTGGGGCGGATGCCTGTGCAACTGCTCGGGCGTTACTGGCTTATCACTAACGGCAATGGCCGTGAAATCGAAGTTCAGGGTGAAGGTGTGGTTGGTGAACAGCCCCACATCGCCCCTGGCGAAGAGTATCAGTACACCAGCGGTGCAGTGATCGAAACGCCGCTGGGTACCATGCAAGGCCATTATGAAATGGTCGACGTCGATGGCAATGTGTTCCGCGTTGCTATTCCTGTGTTCCGTCTCGCCGTTACAACACTCATTCATTAATCTAATGTCTACATATCTGATTGGCGACGTTCACGGTTGCTACGATGAACTGATCGCATTATTAAAACAGGTCGACTTTACGCCAGGACGGGATATTCTCTGGCTGACGGGCGATTTAGTGGCGCGTGGGCCAGGCTCCCTGGAGGTTTTACGCTTCGTAAAATCGCTGGGCGACAGCGTTCGCATGGTGCTGGGCAACCATGATTTGCATCTGCTCGCCGTCTTTGCCGGCATCAGCCGCAATAAGCCGAAAGATCGCCTCACCCCGCTGCTGGAGGCGCCAGACGCCGACGAACTGATCAACTGGCTGCGTCGTCAGCCCCTGTTGCAGATCGATGAAGAGAAAAAACTGGTCATGGCACACGCCGGGATCACCCCACAGTGGGATCTTGAGACGGCCAAAACCTGCGCGCGTGACGTAGAAGCCGTGCTGGCGAGCGATTCCTATCCCTTCTTCCTTGATGCCATGTACGGCGACATGCCAAATCACTGGAGTGAAGATCTGAGCGGTCTGGCGCGCCTGCGTTTCATCACGAACGCGTTCACACGGATGCGTTTCTGCTTCCCGAACGGGCAACTGGATATGTACTCAAAAGAGACGCCGGAAAGCGCACCTGCACCGCTTAAACCGTGGTTTGCGATCCCCGGGCCGGTCACCAGTGAGTACAGCGTGGTGTTTGGTCATTGGGCCGCGCTAGAAGGGAAAGGCACGCCGGAAGGGATCTACGGTCTTGATACCGGTTGTTGCTGGGGCGGGGATTTAACCTGCTTACGCTGGGAAGATAAAACATACTTCGTGCAGCCGTCCAACCGACAGCTGGACCTGGGGGAAGGCGAGGCAGTCGCCTCCTGAGAGTGAATTCCCTCTCCCGGCCGGGAGAGGGTCTATCAACTAGCGACGTTCCAGAATCTCGAAGCAGTAGCTGTGTGAGTTCTGCGCATCCGCGTCGTGAAATTCGCTGAATACCGATTCCCACTCGTCCGGATCGTAGTCCGGGAAATGGGTATCGCCTTCCACTTCCGCATCAATATGCGTCAGATAGAGCTTTTGCGCTTTTGGCAGGAACTGCTCATACACACGCCCACCACCAATCACCATGATCTCTTCGGCGTTACCGCACGCGGCAATCGCCTCGTCCACGGATTTCACCCATTCGACGCGATCGTCAGTGCCAGGCTGGCTACTGATCACGATATTCTTACGGCCCGGCAATGGACGACCAATCGACTCCCAGGTCAGGCGGCCCATCACTACCGGCTTGTTTAACGTCGTACGTTTAAACCATGCGAGATCGGCAGGCAGGTTCCACGGCATGGCATTTTCCATACCGATAACACGGTCCACCGCCAGCGCTGCAATCAGACTGATCATTGAAAATTTCCCGGATGCAAAAAATTGCCGCCACTATACGGAAAGCTTAATCTTTCGTCGACTGGCGGCATGGTAAAGAGAGAGAAATTTTTTAATATTGCTGGCAACTCCACTTCACGCGGAAGGTTTACTCTCCGGTTCGTCCGCCGGATCGCCGGTATGCTTGCCTTCCTCCGTTCCCTGCCAGCCATGACGCTGCACCAGCGACAGATGATTACGATCCTCATTAATGATCTCTGTCAGCATCGCACTGGTGCGTTTAAACACCGCCGCACGCTCTGTGGCCGTACTGCCCGCCATCGCCACCATCTCTTCCACCATATCGGTATTGAAGCGACGGAACAGGTCCGCACGCTCGCGCGCTTCATACGCGCCCAGGCCCAGACTTTCCAGCGCCATGCGGCCAGACTTAAGCGCCCCTTCGAAGGTTTCACGCTCGGGTGCGTCCACCCCCGCCTGTCGCAGCTGGATATAGTGATCCACATCGCGCGCGCGGGAGATAATGGTCAGGTTCGGGAAATGCTCCTTCACCAGTTCAACCAGCTGCATACTGGTCTGGGGATCGTCAATCGCGTTGATGAGGACTTCCGCTTTCGCTGCCCCGGCTGATTCCAGCAGATCGACACGCGTTGCATCGCCGTAGAAGACTTTCATATCGAACTTACGCAGGGTATCCACATGGTCCGGATCGTGATCGAGGATGACCATTTTTACCCCGCTTGAGAGCAGTAAACGACCGGTGATCTGCCCAAAGCGACCGAATCCGGCGATGATGACCCGCGGCTGCTCCTCGTCGATCTCATCGGCCTCACGTTCCTGTTCGCTGCCGTTTTTTTCCAGACGCGTCAGCAGCACCAGCAGGATCGGCGTTGCCGCCATCGACAGCGCGACCGCCAGCGTCAACGCTTTCGCCCACTCGGGATCGAGCACATTGGCCATTTGCGCCGCGCCGAAAACCACAAACGCGAATTCGCTTCCCTGTCCGAGCAGCACGGCGAACCAAAGACGCTGTCTGCCAGGCACGTTAAGCGGACGGGCGATCAGCCACAGCATCACCATTTTGATGACCATGAAACCGACCAGCAGAATGAGGATCCGCAGTGGATGCGTGACCAGCGTGCCAAAGTCGATCGACATCCCGACCCCGATGAAAAACAGCCCCAGCAGCAGTCCTTTAAATGGCTCGATATCACTTTCAAGCGCGTGTCGATACTCTGAGCTGGCCAGCAGAACGCCCGCGAGGAAGGCTCCCATCGCCATCGACAGCCCGGCTTCCTCCAGCAGCAGACCAAAACCAAACACCAGGAACAGCGCCACGGCACTGAACACTTCCCGCAACCCCGAGCGGGCGACAAATCGAAGCAGCGGACGTGTTACATACCGGCCAAGCAGGACAACCAGTGCCAGCGCACCGACCACCTTTAATGCAGAGAGGGCAAAAGCGCCGAGCGTGGTGGAGGCCCCACTTGCGGCCAGCAGCGGGATCATCGCCACCAGCGGAATCGCCGCGATATCCTGAAACAGCAGAACCGAAAACGCACTGCGCCCCATCTGAGAAACGGTCAGGTTTCGCTCGTTCATTGCCTGCATGGCAATCGCCGTCGAAGAGAGTGCCAGCGTCATGCCAATAAGCTCTGCCACTTTCCAGTCCATTCCCAGCAGAATACAGAAGCCGCCCAACAGCAGACCACAGGCCGCCATTTGTAGCGCCCCACCGCCAAACACTGAGGCGCGCAGCTTCCACAACCGCTGCGGGTCAAGTTCCAGACCAATGACAAACAGCATCAGCACGACACCAATTTCGGCGAAATGCAGGATCGCCTCCGCGTCGGTGACCAGGCGGAATCCCCAGGGTCCGATAACACACCCGGCGATCAGATAACCCAGCACAGAGCCCAGCCCCAGGCGAACCGCCACGGGCACAATCAGCGCCGCCGCGCCAAGGTAAATCAGCACCTGTATCAGCGTATGGCTATCCATTGTGCGTCTCCTGCCACTCAAGTAAGCGTTGTTTATAATGACGAGCCTGCGCCTGCAACGTCTCATCGTCACAAACAAATGTGCAGTGCATAGCAAATGGAGGAAGCCAGGTAAGACCACAGTAGAGTGCTGTCGCCTGAAGCGGTTGTGCCAGCACCTCAAAACCCGGGAAAGAGCCAATATCGAAGTGGCTTTCTCCTCCACCGGTGGTCACAGCCCACATCAGGCTTTTTCCCTTCAGCGCATGCCCGTTGTGACCATACGCCCAGCCGTGGGAAAAGACTTTGTCGATCCACAATTTGAGGAGCGGAGGTATGCTGTACCACTGCATCGGGTGTTGCCAGATGATCAGATCGGCGCGAGTGAGCGCCTCCTGTTCGGCGGCGATGTCGATGTTAAAATCAGGATAAAGTTGATAGAGGGAACGTATCTCTACGTTGTCGAGTGTCCTTACCTGTTCAAGCATGCGCTTATTCGCATGGGAGTGATGCGGATAGGGATGCGCATAAATTATCAGAATCATCAGTTAGCCTGTCTTTACGGTTCCGTTCTCTCTGGTAGCAGTGAGTGTAGACATTTAACTCGCTCACTGAAAGTCTCCCATTGCCTGGTGTCGGCAAATCGCAAGTATCGTAACTGCTTCTTTAACCATCAATGTTGTTCATATATGTGCGTCTTTGAACAAACAGGAATCCATAGCCACCAGAAATATCTAACCGATTTTACATTTACCACACTGAAATATTAAGCATTCTTAAAACGACTTTTTAATAAAACAAAGTATACATAACCTATTGAAAAAATAATAATTTTAGATGGTTTTGCGATAACCGCTCTTCAGAAATGTATACGCAATTATTAACCTGAACATTTCACGAACTTTTCATTCAAATGGATGTGTGCATGAGTAATATACGCATTGAACTTAACAGAACAACCAGAATGCTCGGAAGACTGTTCCCCGCCATATTGGCATTCACACCAGCAATAACCTCAGCAGGAATTATTGAACAGTCTACTTCCGTCCCACAAGATTTTTCCGCTGATACCGAATATGTTATCAATAAAGATGTAACGATTTCTTCCTCAAGCAATAAAGCAGCCGTATCCGTATCAGGTATTGATGTCACATCAGTAACAAATAAAGGTAATATATCTGGAGCGGCCAACGGTCTTGATATTAACACCGGCGCTCAACGAGTCATCATTACGAATGAAACTGGAGCAACCATTTCTTCTACTGAAGCAAATGCGGTAAACATCGAATCAATGCAGGGGAATTTAATCAACGAAGGTAATATAAAAGGTGTTCAGACGGGTATTTTCATTAGCGAAAATTCATCAACGGTAAATATTACCAATACAGCAACGGGGAAAGTCGAAGGCAATACAGGGCTTAGTACTGAAGTTGCTACAGCAATTAACAATGAAGGGACATTCAATGGCCTGGAAGGCGATGGTATTGCGCTAAAAAATGGCAATTCCAAAATATCAAATAGCGGTACCATAACAGGCTCGCAGAACGGTATTTATGTCTCAGGTAACGCTAAAGTTGATATTACGAATAGCGGTTCGCTCGGGGGTGGAAATGCGGCAGTATTTTTTGCCAGCGATAAAAATAACACCCTGGTGCTTAATACTGGCTCATCATTATCAGGTGACGTTATTTCGACAGTCTCGAAAGGTAACACCCTAACCCTGGTAGGCACCGGTACAGAAGACAGCAATTTTATCGGACTGAACGAAGGCGATGGTTTCGCCTCTGTCAAAATGAACGGTGAAGACTGGACGCTGACGGGTAACGTCGACATTATTGGTGCAGGTGATTCACTGCAGGTGAATAGCGGCAACCTGACCCTGGCGGGTACCGTTTCCAATGCTGGCAATACGCTGGTTGCGAATGAAGCCACGCTCCAGCTGGGCAATGGCGAAGGTATGGCGAACCTCAGCGGCGGCCTAACCAACAATGGTACGGTTATCTTTAACCAGGGAGGCAATTTTACGTTTTCTACCGACATGACCGGCAGCGGAAACGTAGAGAAAGTTGATGCGAATACGCTGACGCTTACCGGCAACAACAGCTATACCGGCGATACGACCCTGCGAAACGGCACAACGCTGGTAGCGGCAGGCGCAACGTTAGGTGTTGAAAACAGCAATGCCACTCTCACCGTGCAGAACGGGGCAAAGTTTGCCACCGCAGGAACCGTCTACAACAACATCACTATTCTCAGCGGCGGTACGCTGGCAGCGTGGAATGCAATTGAGGGTAATGCAACCCTCAGAAACGCTGGCATTGATACCATTAACGGCAACGTGACCAACAGCGGCACGCTTTTGCTCAGTGCTGCCGACCACAGCGTGGGTAATGACTTTACCATTAATGGTGACTATACCGGCGCAGAAGGTAGCCAGATTGTGTTAAACAGCGAGCTGGGTACTGACACGGCACCTACCGATCATCTCACAATAACCGGCAGCAGTTTTGGCCAGTCCGGCGTGACCGTCAGCAACATGGGTGGACTTGGCGCACAGACCGTGAACGGCATGGAGATTGTCAGCGTCGCCGGCAGCTCTGAAGCACAGCTGACGCTGGCCAAACCGGTTGTGGCAGGCGCATACGAATACTCTCTTTACCAGCATAGTGACGGGAACTGGTACCTGGAATCGAAGGCCACGCCACCTGTCGATCCAACAGATGATACCGATGACGGTGATAATACCGACAACGGTGGCAATACCGACGATGGCGGTAACACTGATAATGGCGGTAACAATGACAATGGCAGCAATACCGACGATGGCGGCAACAGCGGCGGCACTGATAACGGCGACGGTGGTGATAATAGCGATAACGGCGGCGGCAATACCCCAGCACCAGAAGTGATGGCACCTGAAGTGGGCGCGTATTTAGGTAACTATCTGGCTGCTCAGAGTATGTTCCTGCACAAACGTGACGATCGCGATCAGCTCACTTTCCGTAACGAAGACGATCTGAATACCTGGATGTATGTAAAAGGTCGTTACCATGAAAATGATGCAGGCGGCGATAAAGTCAGCTACGACACCACGACCACCGTTCTGCAAGTCGGCAGCGATTTCCTCAGCAAGCCAATGGACAGCGGTATCCTGCGTGCCGGTGGCATGTTCGGTGCAGGCCAGGCGAAGACCCACTCAGATGCGAAATACAACGTGCGTGACGCACAGGGTAAAGTCGATGGCTTCAACGTTGGGCTATACGCCACCTGGCAGGAAAATCAGAAATTACGCCTGGGAAGCTACATTGATACCTGGGCCGCCTACAGCTGGTACAACAACAAAGTGACCAGCAACCGCAACGATGAGGATTACAACAGCGAAGGTTTTGCCGCGTCTGTTGAAGTCGGCCATGCGTGGGTTATCCCATCTGAAAACGAGCGTACCTGGAAGATCGAGCCTCAGGCACAGGTGATCTACAGCTATCTTGATCAGGAAAATCATACGGACCGCGATGGGGTCCGGGTGACGACTCTGGATAACGACAGCGTCTTCGGTCGTCTGGGTGTGAAATCCAGCTATTTCCAGCAAAAGGACGTCACGGCCTGGCAGCCATACGTTGCGGTGAACTGGCTGAAGGGTGCAGGTCAAAAAGATCTGGCCTTCAACGACGAAACCGTAAGTAATGATACGCCGGAGGATCGTGGTCAGGTAGAGCTGGGTATTACCGGCAATCTTAACGAGACCACGACAATTTCACTTCGCGCCAGCGGCGAATGGGGTGAAAACAACTATGCCGCTTACGGCGGTCATATTTTGTTAAACCACCGCTGGTAATCCATCCGCATCAAGCAAAAAAGCAGTGGCAGATGCCACTGCTTTTTTTAATTATCCAGTTCACCCATGGATTTAACCTGGTCACGGTTAATCTGCTCGGTTTGACCCGTTTCCGCGTTTTTATACGACACCAGACCGGTATCGTCATCCACCTGCGGTTTGCCGTCCGTAATGATGGTGCGGCCATCGGTGGTTTTTACCGCCTGATTAGATGAACACCCCGCTACGGTGAACATTGCAGTGGCAGCCAGAACGGAAGCGATCAGTAGTTTATTTTGCATGGTGTTTTCCCCTGCTCTCAGTTGAATTTCATTATCGACCTAACCATTTTAGGCTAACTGACTGAATGCGGATGGAAAACCAGAAGGTTCTGAAGAGGGGAAGAATGCCCGGTAACCGAACGGTACCGGGCAATTTGTCTTACTTGTTAATCTGGGCGTGCATTTCCTGGACCGAAATCACCTTCTCGGTGGCATCCGCGTTCAGCGCCATGGCTGTTGCGAAACCGCCGTTCAGGGTGGTGTCGTAATGCACTTTGTACTGCAGCGCGCTGCGGCGAATCAGCTTGGAGTCTTCAATCGCCTGGCGGCCCGCAGTGGTGTTGATGATGTAGGTGTATTCGCCATTCTTAATGCGATCCTGAATGTGCGGACGACCTTCATGCACCTTGTTCACCAGACGCGGGTTGATTCCCGCTTCACCCAGCACAATCGCCGTACCGTGGGTTGCATCCAGCTCGAAGCCCTGTTTCAGTAGCTTGGCAGCCAGGTCAACCACGCGCTCTTTATCGCCTTCGCGAACAGAGAGCAGCGCACGGCCAGATTTCTTCATGGTGGAATTGCTGCCCAGTTGCGCTTTAGCAAACGCTTCTGCAAAGGTGCGGCCCACGCCCATCACTTCCCCGGTAGAGCGCATCTCTGGCCCTAACAGCGGGTCAACGCCCGGGAATTTGTTGAACGGCAGCACCACCTCTTTCACCGAGTAGTACGGCGGGATAATCTCTTTTGTGACGCCCTGCTGTGCCAGCGTCTGTCCGGCCATCACGCGCGCCGCCACTTTTGCCAGCGGAATACCGGTCGCTTTAGAGACGAACGGTACGGTACGTGCCGCACGCGGGTTCACTTCAATCAGGTAGACTTCGTTGTCTTTCACGGCGAACTGGACGTTCATCAGACCGCGAACCTGCAGTTCGAAGGCCAGTTTCTGCACCTGCTGACGCATCACGTCCTGAATTTCCTGGCTCAGGGTGTACGCTGGCAGAGAACAGGCGGAGTCGCCTGAGTGCACGCCCGCCTGCTCGATGTGCTCCATGATGCCGCCAATCAGCACCATTTCGCCGTCGCAGATAGCATCCACATCCACTTCAACCGCATCGTCGAGGAAGCGATCCAGCAGCACCGGCGCATCGTTGGACACGCTGACTGCCGTCTGGAAGTAACGACGCAGGTCAGCTTCGTCGTAGACGATTTCCATCGCGCGGCCGCCCAGCACGTAAGAAGGACGCACCACCAGCGGGTAGCCAATCTCTTTCGCCTTCTCAACCGCTTGTTCAATCGCAGTCACGGTGGCGTTTGCCGGCTGTTTCAGCTTCAGACGGTCAACCGCCTGCTGGAAACGTTCGCGGTCTTCTGCACGGTCAATGGCATCCGGGCTGGTACCGATAACCGGCACACCTGCGGCTTCCAGCGCGCGCGCCAGTTTCAGCGGCGTCTGGCCGCCGTACTGCACGATCACGCCTTTTGGCTTCTCAATGCGCACGATTTCCAGCACGTCTTCCAGAGTTACCGGTTCGAAGTAGAGACGGTCAGAGGTGTCATAGTCGGTAGAGACCGTTTCCGGGTTACAGTTGACCATGATGGTCTCGTAACCGTCTTCGCGCAGCGCCAGAGAGGCGTGTACGCAGCAGTAGTCAAACTCGATGCCCTGGCCGATACGGTTTGGGCCACCGCCCAGTACCATGATTTTGTCGCGGTCAACGGACGGATTCGCTTCACACTCGTCTTCATACGTGGAGTACATGTAAGCCGTATCGGTCGCGAACTCTGCCGCACAGGTATCAACACGCTTGTAGACCGGGTGCAGGTCATACTGGTCGCGCAGCTTGCGGATTTCCGCTTCACGCACGCCGGCCAGTTTTGCCAGACGCGCGTCGGCAAAGCCTTTGCGTTTCAGCATGCGCAGGAAGTCAGCGTCCAGGCCATTGATGCCCAGCTCCGCCACTTTCTCTTCCAGACGCACCAGCTCTTCAATTTGCACCAGGAACCAGCGGTCGATGTTGGTCAGGTTGAACACGCCGTCCACGGACAAGCCTGCGCGGAAGGCGTCGGCGATATACCAGATACGCTCTGCGCCCGCGTCTTTCAGCTCGCGGCGGATTTTGGTCAGTGCTTCCGGGTCGTCCAGGCTCACTTTCGGATCGAAGCCGGTCGCGCCCACTTCGAGGCCGCGCAGCGCTTTCTGCAGGGATTCCTGCTGCGTGCGGCCAATCGCCATCACTTCACCCACAGATTTCATCTGGGTGGTCAGACGGTCGTTCGCGCCAGCGAATTTCTCGAAGTTGAAGCGTGGAATTTTGGTTACAACGTAGTCGATAGACGGTTCGAAGGACGCAGGCGTGCGGCCCCCGGTGATGTCGTTCATCAGCTCGTCAAGGGTGTAACCGACCGCCAGTTTCGCCGCCACCTTCGCAATCGGGAAGCCGGTCGCTTTAGAGGCCAGCGCGGAGGAGCGGGACACGCGCGGGTTCATTTCGATAACAATCAGACGGCCGGTTTTCGGGTTCACCGAGAACTGCACGTTAGAACCACCGGTTTCGACGCCGATTTCACGCAGTACTGCCATCGAGGCGTTACGCATGATTTGGTACTCTTTGTCGGTCAGCGTTTGCGCTGGCGCAACGGTAATGGAGTCGCCGGTGTGGATACCCATCGCATCGAAGTTTTCGATGGAGCAGACGATGATGCAGTTGTCGTTTTTATCACGCACCACTTCCATCTCGTACTCTTTCCAGCCAATCAGCGATTCATCAATCAGCAGCTCTTTGGTTGGGGAGAGATCCAGGCCGCGCTCGCAAATCTCTTCAAACTCTTCGCGGTTGTAGGCGATACCGCCGCCGGTGCCGCCCATGGTGAAGGAAGGACGGATGATGCACGGATAACCCACTTCAGCCGCAACGGCCAGCGCCTCTTCCATGTTGTGAGCGATACCGGAACGTGCGGTGTCGAGGCCGATTTTTTTCATCGCCACGTCGAAGCGACGACGGTCTTCTGCTTTATCAATCGCGTCGGCGGTCGCACCAATCATGGTCACGCCGAACTCTTCCAGCACGCCCTGACGCTCCAGCTCCAGCGCGCAGTTCAGTGCAGTCTGGCCACCCATGGTCGGCAGAACTGCATCCGGACGCTCTTTCTCGATGATTTTACGTACCACTTCCCAGTGAATCGGCTCGATGTAGGTTGCATCCGCCATTTCCGGGTCGGTCATGATGGTCGCCGGGTTAGAGTTCACCAGGATAACGCGGTAACCCTCTTCGCGCAGGGCTTTACACGCCTGTGCACCGGAGTAGTCAAATTCACAGGCCTGACCGATAACAATCGGGCCAGCGCCAAGGATCAGGATGCTTTTTATGTCTGTACGTTTTGGCATGGTCTTCTCGGCTCCTGATTATTTAGCGGTCTTACGGTATTGCTCGATAAGTTCGATGAAGTGATCGAACAGCGGTGCGGCATCGTGCGGCCCCGGGCTGGCTTCCGGGTGTCCCTGGAAGCTGAACGCTGGCTTATCGGTACGATGGATCCCCTGCAGGGTGCCATCGAACAGGGATTTGTGCGTCACGCGCAGATTAGCCGGCATTGACGCTTCATTTACTGCGAAGCCGTGGTTCTGTGCCGTAATCATCACCGTGTTGTTGTCGATGTCTTTCACCGGGTGGTTACCACCGTGGTGACCGAACTTCATCTTAATGGTGTTCGCCCCGCTCGCCAGCGCCAGCAGCTGATGGCCGAGGCAGATGCCGAATACCGGAATATCGGTTTCGAGGAAGGACTTGATGGCATCGATAGCGTAATCGCACGGTGCCGGGTCGCCAGGTCCGTTAGAGAGGAAGATGCCATCCGGGTTCATCTTCAGTACGTCTTCGGCAGAGGTTTTCGCCGGCACCACCGTCAGACGGCAGCCGCGATCAACCAGCATGCGCAGGATATTGCGCTTGGCGCCGAAATCGTAGGCGACCACGTGGAACGGCAGCTCGCTCTCTTTTTTCGCTTCCGGCAGGTCATCTGACAGCGTCCAGCTACCTTGCGTCCAGCTGTATGCTTCAGTGGTCGTCACTTCTTTCGCCAGGTCCATGCCATTCAGGCCCGGGAAGGCTTTCGCTTTTTCCAGCGCCAGCGCCGCATCGAGGTTGTCCCCTGCGATGATGCAGCCGTTCTGTGCACCCTTCTCGCGCAGCAGACGCGTTAACTTACGGGTATCGATATCGGCAATCGCCACAATGTTATGGCGCTTCAGATAGGAAGAGAGGTCTTCGGTATTGCGGAAGTTGCTGGCAATCAGCGGCAGGTCGCGAATGACCAGGCCTTGCGCATGTACCTGAGAAGATTCTTCGTCAGCAGCATTGGTGCCGACATTGCCGATATGAGGATAAGTAAGAGTAACGATTTGGCGAGAATAGGAAGGATCAGTGAGGATTTCTTGATAACCGGTCATTGAAGTATTGAAAACGACTTCCCCAACCGCCGAACCCGTTGCCCCTATGGCCCGACCGATAAACTGGGTTCCGTCTTCCAGAACCAATAGCGCTGACTTAATCAAAACACCCTCCAGAGAATATTCACTCACTTTATTTGCATATTAATTCACAACCATGTCATAAATCAATGCAAATGTGTTGCCAGCGGATTTTTGGCAAACGGCGGCATTCTGGAGATTTGCCAGGTAAAAGTCAACTCAAAACGGATATTTTAATTATCCTTTTGCAAGCCTGGCGGCCTGAAAAGATGTTAATCGGCAAAAAGATCAGGTAAATCACGACAGAAAACGCTTGCGTGGCAAGTTTATTGGAATTTCTGGTACTCAGATAATAAAAAGTGGACCAAACGGTCAAAATTTACATGTCAGCAACACAAAATGAATGGATAACATCTACTTTTAGTCAAAAAAGATAAAACTAAACATGGAATGGATAAAATAAAAGGGCAATAAATTATTGCCCTATGCAATCAAAAAGTTACGACTGCAATAACCACATCACGATGGGTAATATCTCTTACAAATTGTTGAGATCGAGCACATCACGCATATCAAAAAGACCATTTTCTTTGCCTTTTAACCACAAAGCGGAGCGAACGGCACCATTGGCAAATGTCATGCGGCTGGATGCTTTATGCGTGATCTCTACACGTTCTCCAATATCGGCGAACATCGCAGTATGTTCCCCGACGATGTCACCCGCACGCACGGTTGCGAAACCAATCGTTCCCGGGACACGTTCGCCCGTATGGCCTTCGCGGGTATATACCGCGCAGTCTTTTAAATCTTTATCCAGTGCATGCGCAATCGCTTCGCCCATTGCCAGCGCCGTGCCGGAGGGAGCATCGACCTTGTAACGGTGGTGAGCTTCGACAATCTCAATGTCGGTATAATCGCCCATCACTTTTGCGGCCTTCTCCAGCAGCTTAAGCATAACGTTGACGCCCACGCTAAAGTTAGCAGCGAAGACAATAGCAATCTCATGTGACGCATCCTGAATGGCTTGTTTACCGGCTTCATCAAACCCGGTGGTGCCAATCACCATGCCTTTGCCGTGCTGACGGCAAAATGCCAGATGGGTCAGTGTGCCTTCTGGCCGGGTGAAATCGATAAACACATCAAAATCATCTTTCACCGCATCAAGGCTGCTTTGAACGGTAACGCCCGTCTTGCCCGCGCCTGCCAGTTCACCGGCATCGGCCCCAAGAAGCGATGAACCTTCACGTTCCAGTGCAGCGCCCAGCGCTACGCCATCCATCTGAAGTGCCGCCTGAATGAGCTGGCGACCCATACGTCCACCCGCGCCCGCAATAGCGACACGGATCTGTGCATCATGCATAGTTATTCTCTTACGTTAAAATGATGTAAACCGTTTTCAGATTAACCAGCCTTTGTCAGGCCTGCCAACTGAAAACACCGATAATTAGAATTTAACGTGAAACGGACTCAAATATCAGTAAAAGACATGATTTTGTCGTCACGATAAAGTAGCAGATAAAAAAAAGGCCAGCACAGGAGGTGCTGGCCTTTCCTCAGAAGAAGGATTATTCCACTTCGCGTGCATCAATACGCAGCTCTTTCGGGACTTCGAAGACGATGTTTTCTTCGCGGCCTTCCAGCGGAACGGCTTCACCACCACCCAGTTCCTGCAGACGGGTGATCACGTTCTGCACCAGGATATCCGGTGCGGAAGCCCCTGCGGTGACACCGACACAGGCCGCGTTTTTCACCCACGCTTCCTGAATGTCCGTCGCGTCGTCAATCAGAAACGCCGCCTTGCCCATGCGCTGCGCCAGTTCGGCCAGACGGTTGGAGTTAGAGGAGTTTTTCGAGCCGACCACCAGCACCACGTCCGCCTGCTCAGCCAGCGCACGCACTGCTTCCTGGCGGTTAGTGGTTGCGTAGCAGATATCATCTTTACGCGGCCCGACGATTTTCGGAAAACGCTGGCGCAATGCGTCAATCACATCCGACGTATCATCAACTGAAAGCGTGGTCTGCGTCATGAACGACAGACGGGCTTCGTTTTTTACGTTCAGCGTCAGAACATCTTCCGGCGACTCCACCAGATACATCCCCCCTTCCGGGTTGCTGTACTGGCCCATGGTGCCTTCGACTTCCGGATGACCCGCATGACCAATCAGGATCGACTCTTCACCGCGACGGCTGGCGCGCGCCACTTCCATATGCACTTTGGTTACCAACGGACAGGTGGCGTCGAACACCGTCAAATCACGGCTTTTCGCTTCGTTACGTACCGCCTGGGAGACACCGTGTGCGGAGAAAATCAGGATCGCGCCGTCCGGCACTTCGCTGATCTGCTCAATGAAGATTGCACCGCGTTCACGCAGGCTGTCGACCACGTAACGGTTATGTACAACTTCGTGACGCACGTAAATCGGCGCGCCGTAAATCTCCAGCGCGTTTTCAACAATGCTGATAGCGCGGTCTACACCGGCGCAGAAGCCGCGCGGGTTAGCCAACAGGATCTGCATTTCAGGCCTCCAGTACCGGATCGATCTCCAGCACTTCAATATCAAAATGGACGGTGCGCCCGGCAAGAGGATGGTTGAAATCTACGGTGATGGAGTCGCCGTTGATTTCGCGGATCACGCCAGGCATTTCGCTGCCATCCATAGCGGTAAAGAGCATAATCGCCCCGATTTCCGGTTCGCCCGCATCCATAAACTCACGACGAGAGAAGTACTGGATAAGATCCGGGCTTGGCACGCCAAACGCCGCATCCGGCTCCAGCGTAAACGCCTTCTTCTCCCCCTCTTTCAGACCCAGAAGCTGCTGCTCCAGACCTTCAGATAACGACGTATCGCCAAGACGAAACAGGGCTGGTTTGCCGTTATTGCGGGTGGATTCGGCCGTTGAGCCGTCATCCAGTTTCAGCGTGAAGTGAACGAGAACCGCGCTATTGCTTTGTACGGATTTAGACATGCAAATTGCTCGCTTGTTTTGGGTCACCTGTTGCCCGGTGGCGCTGCGCTTACCGGGCCTACGGGAGGCCACAAATTCTGTAGGCCGGGTAAGCGCAGCGCCACCCGGCATTTACAATTAAGCCTGCTCTTTCGCGGCGGGTTTCGGCAAGAAACCTTCCAGCACGATTAACGCCGCACCGATACAAATTGCGCTATCGGCGAGGTTAAAGGTCGCAAAGTGCCAGTCGCCGACGTAGAAGTCGATCATATCGACCACAAAGCCATGCCACAGGCGATCGAACAGGTTACCTAACGCGCCGCCAATGATCAGCGCATAGGCGATGTTGTTCAGCTTTTGCGTCGCTTTCGAACGGTACATCAACACCGCCAGCACCACACAGATACCGATAGCAATACCCGCAAAGAACCAGCGCTGCCAGCCACCGCTGTCAGCAAGGAAGCTAAACGCCGCACCGTAGTTACGCGCATAGTGCAGGTTAAGCGACGGGAACAGCGGAACCGTATCCCCCAGAGCAAAGTTCTGGAGGATCAGGAACTTGCTGCCCAGATCAATAATCAGCACCACCACAACCAGCCACAGCCAGCGCAGTCCTGTTGAACAGAGAGTTTTACTCATCAGGCAAACTTACGTTTTTCGCCGTCACCGGCGACGTTGCTTACACAGCGTCCGCAGATGTCTGCGTGTTCCGCCACCTGGCCGACATCGGTGGTGTAGTGCCAGCAGCGCGGGCACTTCTCACCTTCGGCTTTGCTCAGTGCGACTTTCAGTCCTTTAAGCAGTTCGCTCTGCTGAGCATCAGCAGAAGCGTCGGCATAATCCGCAACTTTCGCACCGGAGGTCAACAGGACAAATCGTAATTCATCGCCCAGCGCCGTCAGTTTGGCCGCCAGCTCAGGTTCTGCGTACAGGGTCACTGCCGCTTCCAGAGAACCACCGACTTTCTTGTCAGCACGCGCCTGTTCAATGACCTTGTTCACTTCGCCACGCACTTTCAGCAGCTCGTCCCAGAAGGCATCGTTCATCGCTTCGGTAGTGGAGAGATCGAACAGACCTTCATACCACTCGCCGGTGAAGACATACTTCTCACGCTCACCTGGCAGGTAGCCCCAGATTTCATCCGCGGTGAAGGACATAATTGGCGCCATCCAGCGCACCAGTGCTTCTGCGATGTGATACAGCGCAGTCTGGCAGCTACGACGCGCCACGCTGTCCGCTTTCGCGGTGTACTGGCGATCTTTGATGATGTCGAGGTAGAACGAGCCCATCTCGATGGAGCAGAAGCGCATCAGGCGCTGCACCACTTCATGGAAATCGTAAGACTCATATGCCTTAACGATATCTTCCTGCGCCGCTTTCGCACAGCCTACCGCCCAGCGATCCAGCACCACCATCTCTTCCGGTTTCACCATGTCTTTTGCCGGATCGAAACCATTCAGGTTCGCCAGCAGGAAGCGCGCGGTGTTACGGATACGACGATAGCTGTCAGCAGCACGTTTCAGGATCTCATCTGATACCGCCATTTCGCCGGTATAGTCGGTAGATGCCACCCACAGACGCAGAATGTCTGCGCCCAGTTTGTTCATCACGTCCTGCGGAGAAACGGTATTACCGATAGATTTGGACATCTTACGGCCCTGACCATCAACGGTGAAACCGTGGGTCAGTACCTGACGGTAAGGAGCTTTACCTTTCATGGCGGTGGAGATCATCAGAGATGACATGAACCAGCCACGGTGTTGGTCAGAACCTTCCAGATACATATCAGCCGCGTGACCGGCAAACTCAGGACGCACGTCAACCACGGAGGCGTGAGTAGACCCGGAGTCGAACCACACGTCCAGAGTATCTGGCACTTTCTCGTAGTTGTCCGCGTCAGCGCCCAGGATATCGCGGGCATCGAGATCCCACCACGCCTGAATGCCATCAACTTCAACACGCTTCGCCACTTCTTCCATCAGTTCCAGCGTGTTCGGGTGCAGTTCGTGCGTCTCTTTATGCACGAACAGCGACATCGGCACGCCCCAGGTGCGCTGACGGGAGATACACCAGTCAGGACGGTTAGCCACCATGGATTCAATACGCGCCTGGCCCCAGTCCGGGATCCACTGCACGCCTTTGATCTCTTTCAGAGACTGCTCACGCAGGCCTTTCTGATCCATGCTGACGAACCACTGTGGGGTCGCACGGAAGATGATCGGCGTCTTGTGACGCCAGCAGCACGGGTAGCTGTGCTGCATTTTCTCAACGTGCAACAGCGCGCCGCGCTCACGCAGCATCTCCACGATGATGTCGTTCGCTTTGAAGACGTTGATACCGTCCAGCGATGGATACGTACCAGGAAGGTATGATCCGTCCGGACCAACCGGGTTCGCGATTTCCAGACCGTATTTCAGGCTGATGTTGTAGTCGTCAGGACCGTGACCACCGGCGGTATGTACTGCACCGGTACCGGCTTCCAGCGTCACGTGGTCGCCCAGGATTGCCGGAACGTCGAAGTCCAGGAACGGGTGTTTGAAGCGCATCAGTTCCAGCGCGTCGCCCTTCACGGTGCCCAGCACGGTGTAGTCGGTGATGTTCGCGCGTTTCAGCACGCTTTCCACCAGATCTTTCGCCAGGATCAGCGCCTGACCGTCAATCTGAACCAGTGCATATTCGAACTCACCGGAGAGGGAGATTGCACGGTTAGCAGGCAGCGTCCATGGGGTGGTGGTCCAGATAACCAGCGAGATCGGGCCGCTTACGCCCGGCAGGCCGAATTTACCTTTGATCGCATCCTGATCGACCGCTTCGAAGGCCACGTCGATTGAAGGCGAGGTTTTGTCGTAATACTCAACTTCTGCTTCTGCCAGCGCAGAACGGCAGTCCACGCACCAGTGCACCGGCTTCGCGCCTTTGTGCAGGTGGCCATTGCCGATGATTTTACCCAGCGCACGGATGATGTTGGCTTCGGTTTTGAAGTCCATGGTCAGGTACGGATGCGACCAGTCGCCCAGCACGCCCAGACGAATAAAGTCTGCACGCTGGCCGTCAACCTGAGTGGCCGCGTATTCACGGCATTTTGCACGGAATTCCGCCGCGGTGAATTTCTCACCCGGCTTACCAAACTCCTGCTCAACTTTCAGTTCAATCGGCAGACCGTGGCAGTCCCAACCCGGAACGTAAGGCGAGTCATATCCCGCGAGTCCTTTGGACTTCACGATAATGTCTTTCAGAATCTTGTTTACAGAGTGACCAATATGAATGCTGCCATTCGCATATGGAGGGCCATCATGCAGAATGAAGGTTTTTTTGCCTTTCTTGGCTGCACGGATGATGCCGTACAGGTCATCATCGGTCCAACGCGCCAGCATTCCCGGTTCGCGCTTGGCGAGATCGCCGCGCATCGGGAACCCTGTTTCCGGCAAATTCAGGGTTGATTTATAGTCACTCATCAGATTCTCGGTTCCGTATTTATCACGTAGGCATTTAAGCCGGGTTCAAAGCCCAAAAAACTCGCGGGCCGTTAATTCATCTCGCGCGATTTGCGCTTTTAGTTCATCCAGCGAGGCAAATCGCTGCTCATTGCGTATTTTTTTACGCAGTATGACATCTATATGGCGACCGTAGAGGTCCATTACAACGTCCAGCAGATGCACTTCCAGCTGCTGTCGCACACCGGCGACCGTAGGACGTGTGCCAATATTGGCGACACCGTAAAAAGGTTTCTCGCCCAGTCCAGCCACTTCCACCGCATATACCCCTTTAACCGGGGAGACCTGACGACGCAGCGGTATATTCGCCGTCGGGAAACCTATCGTACGGCCCAGCGCATCGCCATGAACCACACGACCAGAAATGGTAAACGGATGCCCCAGCAAATTCTCTGCGGTCTCCAGTTCATCATTGGCCAGCGCCTGACGAACCGCCGTACTGCTGACGCGCACGCCACCTTCGCAAAAGGTCATCGCGCTGGTGACGTCAAAACCATATTCCAGGCCAGCCTTCTGTAATAGCAAGAAATCGCCCTGACGACCAGCGCCAAAGCGGAAATCATCACCCACGGCGAGAAACTGCACGCCAAGGCGCTTGACCAACAGGTCGCTGACGAAATTTTGTGCTGTCAGCGCGGCAAAACGACGATCAAAACGGACACACAATACGTAGTCCACACCGGACTGTGCCAGATAGCGCAACTTCTCGCGCAGGCGAGTAAGTCGGGCAGGCGATTTATCGCCCGCGAACAGTTCCAGCGGCTGCGGCTCGAAAATCATCACTACCACGGGCAGGCCACGTGCCTCCCCTTCTTTACGCAATCCCTGCAACAGCGCCTGATGCCCACGATGCACGCCGTCGAAATTACCAATGGTCAGCACGCACCCGTGGGGGGCTTTGCTGAGATTATGTATGCCGCGTATCAGCTTCATGTCTGGCTCAAAACAGTGAAAATCGCCAAAGTATACCTTGTACAGCGATTAAGGTTAACCGACGATTGTCTGCACAAAACAGAAAGCCGTAATGATTTCATCATGCTGACCTTTCACAGCAAAAAAATCTGTCCGGGAACTGCGATTTTTATGCCGAAAAGCTGTATTCACGAAAGACAAGCTGGTAGAATCCTGCGCCATCACTACGTAACGTAGCGTCGCTAATTAACGGCGCTTATTTGCACAAATCCATTGACAAAAGAAGGCAAAGAGGGCATATTCCTCGGCCTTTGAATTGTCCACATAGATCATATTTGGGAGTTGGACTTGGCTAATATCAAATCAGCTAAGAAACGTGCCGTTCAGTCTGAAAAGGCTCGTAAGCACAACGCAAGCCGTCGCTCTATGATGCGTACTTTCATCAAGAAAGTATACGCAGCAATCGAAGCTGGCGACAAAGCTGCAGCGCAGAACGCATTTAACGAAATGCAACCAATCGTGGATCGTCAGGCTGCTAAAGGTCTGATCCACAAAAACAAAGCAGCGCGTCATAAAGCAAACCTGACCGCGCAGATCAACAAACTGGCTTAATCGCCGCTTGTTGTTGCTTGTTTAAAGAACCCGCTTAACGCGGGTTTTTTTTATACCTTCAGTTTGCTGGCGGGGTAAACAGCGCCGAGTAGTCGCGGTTACAGATACGCTGCACCGCCGGGTGTTGAATCATCCTTTCGGCGAAGATGGCGTGGTACTCCTCCATGACGTTATCGACTCTGCCAATCTCGGTAATCTTGTTATCTGAATAGAGATCGTGCATGTACAGCGTCGGCGCAACAAAGATTGCGTTGTGCGCCTCACCAAACGCTTTCATCAGTGCTGCATCATCGAACTCACCCAGGATCTCCACGTTCAGCCCCTGAGAGTTAAACCAGTTCTGCAGCTTACGCCCCAGCATGGAGCGCCTTCCCGGCACCAGTAAGCGGCGTTCTTCCAGACAGGCAGGGAATGGTTTTTCCGGAGGCGGGTTAATGCACCAGAAGCTTACCCCGCATTCACCAATCTTGACCGAGAACAGCCCCTCCTGCTGCGTGGAGTCGATGGGGCAATCCGAGATAATCATATCCAGCTTATGCTGGCTCAACTGCTCCAGCAGCATCTCGTGTGTGGATTCAAAACAGCGCAAATGGATCTGCTCGTCTTCAACCACCGCCGCATCCAGCACGCCGCTCACCAGCCGTTTCGAGAGGGCATCCGCCACGCCCACGTCAAACAGCAAATTAGACTCTTTGCGGTAGTTGACGATATCCAGCATCTCCTGGCTCAGGGTAAACATCTTGTCCGCATAGCGAAAAACCAGTTCACCCAACTCGCTTGGCTCTATGCCACGTCCTTTTCGCTTGAACAGCTTGCCTTGCAGGCGTTCTTCCAGAGCCTTGATTTGCCCGGTGATAGTTTGTGGCGTCAGAAAAAGAGCTTCTGCCGCCCCGACCACCGAGCCTTGTTTGTAAACATGCCAGAAGTAATACAGATGGTTGTAATTCAAATGAGACATCGCGTCTTCTCTCCCTGAGTGTATCGGGAGAAGAATGACCTCCTCCCGGTTTTCCGTTATGCCTGGACGGCCTGCCCGGACAACTTCACCTTCAATAAGGTATAACCAATAACTGCGGCCAGTAATGAACCGATAAGAATGGCGAGTTTTGCCCAGATAATCAGCTCAGGCGCGTTTGCACCAAACGCCAGCGTCGAGATAAAGATCGACATGGTAAATCCGATACCGCACAGCACGCCGACCGCCATAATCTGACCAAATGTTGTGCCGTTCGGCAACGATGCCAGCTTAAACTTCAGCGCCAGCCAGCAGAACAGGCTGATCCCCAGCGGTTTACCAATAAACAGCCCGGCAATAATACCCAGCGGCAGCACGGAAGTGAGCCCCTCCAGCGTAACCCCTCCCAGGGAAACACCCGCGTTGGCAAACGCAAACAGCGGCAGGATCATAAAGGCGACCCACGGGTGCAGCACATGCTCCAGTTGTTTGGCCGGTGATTTACCCTCCTGCGGCTTAAGCGGCACAAAGAAGCCGACGATCACCCCGGCCAGCGTGGCATGGACACCCGATTTCAGCACCGCCGTCCACAACACCATCCCCACAAGGATGTAAATTCCAATGCGACGGACATTGAAAATGTTCAACAGCGCCAGGACTGCAATCGCCCCTGCTGCCACGCTCAGCGACAGAATCGACAGATCGCTGGTGTAGAACAGCGCGATAATGACGATAGCCCCCAGGTCATCAATGATCGCCAGCGCCATCAGGAAGATTTTCAGTGCAACCGGAACCCGGCTCCCGAGCAACGCTAAAACGCCAAGCGCAAACGCGATATCCGTTGCCGCCGGGATCGCCCACCCGTCACGCGCGACAGGATCCTGCCAGGCAAACGCGAGGAAGAGCAGCGCCGGAACGACCATCCCGCCAATGGCGGCGATCACCGGAAATGCTGCGCGCTGGCGGCTGGCTAACGAGCCCATCACCAGCTCACGTTTCACCTCAAGCCCCACCAGCAGGAAGAACACCGCCATCAGCGCATCGTTGATCCACAGCAGCATGTTCTTGTTAATTTCCAGCGCGCCGACCTTAAGCTCGACGGGCGTTTCCAGAAATGCGTGATAGAGATCGCGCGTCATGCCCATGTTGGCGAGCAGCATCGCGGCCGCAGCAGCAATAATCAGGATCACGCCGCCGGATGCTTCACTGCTAAAAAAACGGTGTAGTAATTTCACGTTAATTCTCTCTTTTACAACAATACCTCGATAAAACCATAATATCAGCGCAAACAAATCGGTAAAAACAGATTAATATTGAATATATACTCAGTTTAACCGAGCTTTCGAACAAGAAATAAAAAACCCGGAATCGCTTCCGGGTTTTTAAAGGATAGTTACCAGCTAACGATTTAGCGGGTCAAATCATCGAAGAATTTTTTGACGCCATCGAAGAAGCTTTTGGAGCGTGGGCTGTTTTTCTCACCCGTCGGGCCGCCAAAGCTTTCCTGCAGCTCTTTTAACAGCTGTTTCTGCTTGTCGTTCAGGCCAACCGGGGTTTCAACCACCACGCGGCACAGCAGGTCGCCCTGCGCACCACCGCGAACGGATTTCACGCCTTTACCGCGCATGCGGAACAGCTTACCGGTCTGCGTTTCGCCTGGGATTTTCAGGTTCACGCGCCCATCCAGTGTAGGCACTTCAATTTCGCCACCGAGCGCTGCCATAGCAAAGTTGATCGGGACTTCACAGTAGAGGTTGTTGCCTTCACGCTCAAAGATAGCGTGCTGTTTCACCTGCACCTGAACGTACAGATCGCCTGCTGGTGCGCCGTGCTCACCTGCTTCGCCTTCACCTGCCAGACGGATGCGGTCACCCGTATCTACGCCAGCCGGGATTTTAACGGACAGGGTTTTGGTTTTCTCAACGCGACCGTGGCCGTGGCATTTGGTGCATGGATCTTTAATCAGCGTCCCACGACCATGACAGTGCGGACATGCCTGCTGAACGGCGAAAAAGCCCTGACGCATCTGCACCTGACCGGAACCGTGACAGGTTGGACAGGTTTGTGGCTGCGTACCCGCTTTCGCACCGCTGCCATGGCAAACGTCACACTCTTCCAGCGTCGGGATGCGGATCTCTTTGGTGACACCGCGAACGGCCTCTTCCAGCGTCAGTTCCATGTTGTAGCGCAGATCCGCACCACGCGCTGCGCGTTGACGACCGCGGCCACCACCGAAGATATCGCCGAAAACATCGCCAAAGATATCGCTGAAATCAGCGCCGCCGCCAAAGCCGCCGCCACCGAATCCACCGCCACCCATGCCGCCCTGTTCAAAGGCTGCGTGACCGTACTGGTCATAGGCCGCACGTTTTTGTGCATCGGTCAGGACTTCGTAGGCTTCTTTGATCTCTTTAAATTTAGCTTCAGCCTCTTTGTCACCCTGGTTGCGATCCGGGTGGAATTTCATGGCCAGGCGCTTATACGCCTTTTTGATTTCACGCTCTTCCGCAGTTTTCGGAACGCCTAAAATCTCGTAATAGTCTTGCTTTGCCATTGGTTTTTTTAAGCCCCTTAACATGCGAGCACGGGCGTGGAGAGTTCTCCTACGCCCGTGCCGATTAATTACCCTGCATCAGGGCGATTATTTTTTGTCTTTAACTTCTTCGAACTCAGCGTCGACAACGTCGTCGTCTTTCGCGTTGTTCGCTGAAGCGTCAGCGCCTGCCTGCTGCTGGGCATGCTGCTGCTGAGCGATTTCCATCAGCTTCTGAGAAGCCTGTGCCAGCTCCTGCATCTTCGCTTCGATATCCGCTTTGTCTTCGCCTTTCAGAGACGTTTCCAGCGCGCTCAGTGCAGCTTCGATAGCAGTTTTGTCTTCCGCTGGCAGTTTATCGCCTGCTTCTTCAACCTGCTTACGGGTGCTGTGCAGCAGATGGTCGCCCTGGTTACGGGTCTGAACCAGTTCTTCGAACTTACGGTCAGATTCCGCGTTGGCTTCCGCTTCACGAACCATTTTCTGGATCTCTTCCTCGTTCAGACCGGAAGAGGCCTTAATGGTGATCTTCTGCTCTTTACCGCTGTTTTTGTCTTTCGCGGAAACGTGCAGAATACCGTCAGCATCGATATCGAAGGTCACTTCGATCTGCGGCATGCCGCGTGGTGCCGGGTTAATACCATCCAGGTTGAACTGACCCAGAGATTTGTTATCAGACGCACGCTTACGCTCACCCTGCAGCACATGGATGGTTACCGCAGACTGGTTATCTTCAGCGGTAGAGAACACCTGGCTGTGCTTGGTTGGGATGGTGGTGTTTTTGCTGATCAGCGCCGTCATTACGCCACCCATGGTCTCGATACCCAGAGACAGTGGGGTAACGTCCAGCAGCAGAACGTCTTTAACATCACCGGTCAGCACGCCGCCCTGAACCGCAGCACCAATTGCCACTGCTTCATCCGGGTTAACGTCTTTACGTGGTTCTTTACCAAAGAATTCAGCCACTTTCTTCTGAACCATCGGCATACGGGTCTGGCCACCAACGAGGATAACGTCGTTGATATCAGACACGGACAGGCCAGCATCCTGCAGTGCAACTTTCAGTGGCTCGATAGAACGGTTCACCAGGTCTTCTACCAGGCTTTCCAGTTTCGCACGGGTCACTTTGATGTTCATGTGTTTAGGACCGGTCGCGTCTGCAGTAATGTACGGCAGGTTCACGTCGGTCTGCTGAGCGGAAGAGAGTTCGATCTTCGCTTTCTCAGCGGCTTCTTTCAGGCGCTGCATAGCCAGCGGGTCGTTACGCAGGTCAATGCCCTGATCTTTCTTAAATTCGTCAACGAGATAGTTGATCAGACGGGTATCGAAGTCTTCACCACCCAGGTGCGTATCACCGTTGGTTGCCAGAACTTCGAAGGTTTTTTCGCCGTCTACTTCGTCGATTTCGATAATAGAGATATCGAAGGTACCACCACCCAGGTCGTAAACCGCGATAGTACGGTTGCCAACTTCTTTATCCAGACCGTAAGCCAGAGCAGCAGCGGTTGGTTCGTTGATGATACGTTTTACTTCCAGACCTGCGATACGGCCAGCATCTTTGGTTGCCTGACGCTGAGCATCGTTGAAGTACGCAGGAACGGTGATAACTGCTTCAGTTACCGGCTCACCCAGGTAATCTTCTGCGGTTTTCTTCATTTTTTTCAGCACTTCAGCAGAGATCTGAGGTGGTGCTGTTTTGGTGCCTTTCACATCAAGCCATGCATCGCCGTTATCTGCTGCGATGATTTTGTAAGGCATGATAGAAACGTCACGCTGAACTTCTTCGTCCTGGAAGCGGCGGCCGATCAGGCGTTTAATCGCAAACAGGGTGTTTTGCGGGTTCGTCACTGCCTGACGTTTAGCCGGCTGACCAACCAGAGTTTCACCATCCTGGGTATAGGCAATGATAGAAGGCGTGGTGCGATCGCCCTCGGCGTTCTCCAGCACACGTGCAGTAGTGCCATCCATAATCGCTACACAAGAGTTGGTAGTACCCAGGTCGATACCAATAATTTTACCCATCTAAACGTCTCCACTAAAAATTCAGTCAACATGTGGTTGTGTACCTGTAATAAGGGCAGAACGTGCTTTTTCAACTGCCCAGATTTGCTTTTTTTCAGGTCCACACACTGCGGTTGCTTACAAGATGGGGTCGCAACGTCATCCATCAAGGGGGGAAGGATAAAAAAAATTTTAATTTCCCCCTGACGAGATCATAGACGGCATCGTTTGCGCCCATTATGATGCCGCGCCCCTTCAGGGAGTACTGTCGCGGGTTTAACCATTTCACCATATTAATGATGATTTTTTTGAGGACTTATGGGCAACACTAAGTTGGCTAATCCGGCTCCGCTGGGCCTGATGGGTTTTGGCATGACCACCATTCTGCTGAACCTGCACAACATCGGGATGTTCCCGATGGATGGCATTATCCTGGCGATGGGCATTTTTTACGGCGGTATCGCGCAAATCTTCGCGGGCCTGCTGGAATATAAGAAAGGCAATACCTTCGGCTTAACCGCCTTTACCTCTTACGGTTCCTTCTGGCTGACCCTGGTCGCCATTCTGCTGATGCCTAAAATGGGCCTGGCAGAGGCGGCAAACGCCCATTTCCTGGGCGTTTACCTGGGCCTGTGGGGTGTCTTCACCCTGTTCATGTTCTTTGGCACCCTCAAGGGTAACCGTGCACTGCAGTTTGTCTTCCTGAGCCTGACCGTGCTGTTCGCCCTGCTGGCGATTGGTCATCTGGTGGACAACGAAGGCATCGTTCACGTTGCAGGCTGGATTGGTCTGGTTTGCGGCGCAAGCGCTATCTACCTGGCAATGGGTGAAGTGCTGAACGAGCAGTTTGACCGCACCATTTTACCGATTGGTGAAAAACACTGATCCCTCTGTCGTGTCCGCCTCGCGGGCACGACATTCTCCCATCTGGCGAAGCCAAATCCCCAACACCAGCCCCATCAGCGACAACGCCAGCACATACCAGGCAGGTGCCAGCGGTGACACGCCCATCAATACCGTAACCGCAATCGGCGTCAGTCCACCGAAGATGGCATATGAAACATTGTATGAGAATGAGATCCCGGTGAAACGGACTTCTGGCGGGAAGGCCCGAACCATCACATAAGGCACCGCCCCCACCACGCCAACGCACAGCCCTACCACGCCGTATAAAAGGAACAGCTGTTCAGGATGACTCCCGGCCAGATGGTAAAACGCCCAGCTTGAGCCCGCCAGTAACAGGCTGCCAACGATAAAGGTTACGCTGGCACCGAAACGATCCGCAGCCAGCCCGGCGGCCAGGCAGCCGAAGCAGAGCATAACCGTGGCGATACTGTTCGCCTGTAAGGTCACCGCCGGGGCAAAGCCGTACTGCTTTTGCAGCCAGACCGGCGACATCAAAATCACCACCACAATGCCTGCCGAGAGCAACCAGGTAAGCAGCATCGACACCACCACCGCTTTTTTATGACGCACCACAACGGCTTTAACGGGCAACTCTTGTGCCAGCGCTTTGCGCTGCTGCATTTCGAGGAAAATCGGTGTCTCCTGGAGCCAACGGCGCAGGTACATCGCCACCAGGCCAAACGCCCCGCCCAGCAGGAACGGCAGACGCCAGCCCCAGTCGTGTACGGCCTGTTGCGTCATGCTGGTATTCACAATTGTCGCGACGACGGAACCGAGCAAAATCCCCACCGTTAGCCCCGCGGTTAAGGTTCCGCAGGCGATACCAATGCGGCGCGCCGGAACATGCTCCGCGACAAACACCCACGCCCCCGGCACTTCACCGCCGATGGCCGCCCCCTGAAGAATACGCATCAGCAGCAACAATAACGGGGCGAGAATGCCCATCGAGGCGTAGGTTGGCAGCAGACCAATGGCCAACGTCGGCACGGCCATCAGCAGGATACTGAGGGTAAACATCTTTTTGCGCCCGACAAGATCGCCAAAGTGCGCCATCACAATCCCCCCAAGAGGACGCGCCAGATACCCGGCAGCAAAAATACCGAAGGTTTGCACCTGACGCAGCCATTCCGGGATATCCGCCGGGAAGAACAACTCCCCCACCACAGCGGCAAAGAAAACAAAGATGATGAAATCGTAAAACTCCAGCGCGCCGCCCAGGGCCGCGAGCGTAAGAGTTTTGTAGTCCTGTCGATTCAGAGGTCGGGTGTTATGTGACATAGCGAACCATTTAGCGTGTGTTGTGGAATTATTATTACAGCTATCGTAAAGAAAAAATTACTATACCGTAAAACTTTTAGCACACCACAGCAGCTTCAGCTAATGTCACATAATGATTATTTTCAGGAGATTGTTTCGCGGCGTGCGCTTTTAGGACGAAATGCTGCTACTACTTTGTCATCGGTTTCGACATACGGCCCGTCCAGCAGCTGTATACAATACGGTACACTTGCAAAGATCCCATGGACGATCACGCTGCCGTCATCCGCTTTTAACCCTTCCAGCGTCTCTTTGATCGACTTAGGCTGGCCCGGCAGATTCAGGATCAGCGCCTGCTTGCGAATCACCCCCACCTGACGGGAGAGGATCGCCGTTGGAACAAAGTGCAGGCTAATCTGGCGCATCTGTTCACCGAAGCCCGGCATTTCACGGTCAGCTATAGCAAGCGTAGCATCTGGTGTCACATCACGACGTGCAGGACCGGTTCCGCCGGTGGTCAGCACCAGGTGGCAGCTCATCTCATCCACCAGCTCACACAACGTCTGCTCGATGATCGGCTGTTCGTCCGGGATCAGGCGGGTCTGGATTTCAAACGGGGTGGTCAGCGCGCTACCCAGCCACTCTTCAAGAGCAGGGATGCCTTTATCCTGATAAACACCGCTTGAGGCGCGGTCAGAAATCGACACTAAGCCGATGCGTAAGGTATTCATATCCATTCCATTCAAAAAGTACTGATTAAAGGGAATGATACACGCAGAGGGGAATTTCAGACAGAGTACGAAAGAAGTCGCGTGACCGGGAGCCCGGTCACGCAGAATGATTACAGCAGATCGCCGATCATTTTTTCCAGTTTTTCCTGGTCAATAGCAAACTTACGGATACCGTCAGCCAGTTTGTCTACCGCCATTGGATCCTGGTTGTGCTGCCACAGGAACTCGGATTCAGTGATACGCTCTGGACGCGCTTTCACTTCACCGGTGTAAGACAGTTTACGCTCGATGGTACCTTCGCTCTCAGCCAGCTCTTTCAGCAGCGCTGGTGCGATGGTCAGGCGGTCACAGCCAGCCAGTTCGATGATTTCGCCGACGTTACGGAAGCTTGCGCCCATAACAACGGTCTCATAACCGTGCTGTTTGTAGTATTCGTAGATTTCAGTCACGGAAATCACGCCTGGATCTTCAGACGCGGCGTACTCTTTCTTGTCGGTATTGGCTTTGTACCAGTCCAGAATACGACCCACGAACGGAGAAATCAGGTATACGCCCGCTTCCGCACATGCACGCGCCTGCGCGAAGGAGAACAGCAGCGTCAGGTTACAGTTGATACCGTCTTTTTCCAGCTGTTCAGCAGCGCGGATACCCTGCCAGGTAGAAGCCAGTTTGATCAGGATACGGTCATTGCTGATACCCGCATCGTTATACATTTTGATCAGACGTTTGGCTTTCGCGATAGACGCTTCGGTGTCGTAGGAGAGACGCGCATCCACTTCGGTAGAGATGCGGCCAGGAACCAGTTTAAGGATCTCCAGACCGATGTTCACTGCCAGTTTATCAGTGGCATCCACAACCTGCTGCGCGCGGTCGTTGCTCTGTGCTTTCGCCCAGGTCACAGCGTCGTCAATCAGTTTGCGATACTCAGGGATCTGCGCGGCGTTAAGGATCAGAGAAGGGTTAGTTGTGGCATCCTGCGGCTGGTACAGCTTCATTGCCGCGATATCTCCGGTGTCAGCTACGACAGTGGTGAACTGACGAAGGGAGGTCAATTTATCCGTCATGATAGTGTTTCTCTTTTAACGTGCCCTGGATAATTCACGCTACCGACAGCATGCCTGCAGCGGAAAAATGACAGGTTTACTTGTTAGGGGGATGTAACCGGTCTGCCCTGATGATAACACGACAGAGGGGTAGCGCAACCGCAGACAGTGCGCTTAGGCAATGTATGATAAACTCGGAATATTAAGAGGTAGCTACGTAACAGTACGCCCAATATGTGGTAGCGCTTACATCCTTATCCTGGCATCAACATGAGGGACGTTAATGCCTGATTTCTTTTTCTTTATTAACGAAGTGCTCTGGGGTTCGATAATGATATACCTGCTTCTGGCAGCAGGTATATGGTTTACGTTACGCAGCGGTTTTATCCAGTTTCGTTATATCCGCAAATTTGGCAGAAGTCTGAAAAACAGCGTCACGCCACAACCCGGTGGATTAACCTCGTTCCAGGCGCTGTGCACCAGCCTTGCGGCACGGCTTGGCAGCGGTAACCTGGCGGGGGTCGCGCTGGCTATCAGCGCCGGTGGGCCGGGGGCGGTTTTCTGGATGTGGGTGACGGCAATTATCGGCATGGCAACTTCCTTTGCCGAATGCTCTCTCGCCCAGCTCTACAAAGAAAAAGATCATCATGGCCAGTTTCGCGGTGGCCCTGCCTGGTACATGGCGCGCGGCTTAGGGATGCGCTGGATGGGCGTGCTGTTCTCGCTTTTCTTACTCGTCGCCTATGGCCTGATTTTCAACACCGTCCAGGCAAATTCTGTCGCCCATGCCCTGCGCTATGCCTTCGCCTGTCCGGAATGGCTCACCGGCGCGGGGTTAGCCCTCTGCATACTGCTGACCATCTCTACCGGTCTTAAGGGTACAGCCCGCCTGATGCAGTGGCTGGTTCCCATTATGGCCTTGCTCTGGGTTGCGGCCAGCCTGCTGGTCGCTGCGTTGCATATCGACCAGGTGCCGGATGTGATTGCGACCATTTTCAGCAGCGCCTTTGGCTGGCGTGAAGCGGCTTCGGGTGCGCTGGGCTATACCTTTAGCCAGGCGCTGATGGCGGGTTTTCAACGCGGTATGTTCTCTAACGAAGCCGGAATGGGGTCTACCCCCAATGCCGCGGCGGCGGCCGCTTCCTGGCCCCCTCACCCGGCCGCGCAAGGCATTGTGCAAATGATTGGCGTCTTCACGGACACGATTATTATCTGCTCCTCCAGCGCCATGATCTTGCTGCTGGCAGGCCCGATCTCTCACTCATCGGAAGCCGGCGGGATACAGCTTCTTCAGCAGGCGCTGGTGAACCTTACCGGTGGCTGGGGAGCGGGATTTGTTTCGCTCATTCTGCTGTTGTTCGCCTTCAGCTCGATGGTCGTCAATTACCTTTACGCCGAGAACAACCTCATTTTCCTGAAGCTCAACTCTCGCCCCATGCTCAACCTGTTGCGCCTGGGCATGTTGCTGATGGTCATCGTGGGCTCTCTGCTTAGCATGCCGGTGGTCTGGCAACTGGCGGACGTGATTATGGCGCTGATGGCGATCACCAACCTGACGGCGATTTTGCTGCTCTCGCCCGTAGTCACCCTCATCGCCCGGGACTACCTTCGCCAGCGCAAGCTGGGGGTTCCGCCGGTGTTTGACGCCTCGCGCTATCCCGAAATCAAGTCGCAGATTGCGCCCGGTACGTGGGATGATTTGCCGCGGCAATAACAGCTATCGATCAATTCAGGGCGATTTTTTGCTAAAGTCGCCTTAAATTTCCTGCAAGGACTGGATATGCTGATTCTGATTTCACCTGCAAAAACGCTCGACTACCAGAGCCCGCTCGCGACCGAGCGTTATACCCAGCCTGAACTGCTGGACTACTCGCAACAGCTGATTCACGAGGCGCGTAAGCTCTCCGCGCCGCAAATCGCCTCGCTGATGAGCATCAGTGATAAGCTCGCCGATCTCAACGCGACCCGATTCCATGAGTGGCATCCTGACTTTACTCCTGCGAATGCGCGCCAGGCGCTTCTGGCCTTCAAGGGCGATGTCTATACCGGCCTGCAGGCAGAAGAGTTCAGCGAAGCCGATTTCGATTTTGCCCAGCAGCATCTGCGTATGCTTTCAGGCCTGTACGGCGTGCTGCGCCCGCTGGATCTGATGCAGCCCTATCGTCTGGAGATGGGCATCCGCCTGGAAAACGCCAAAGGCAAAGATCTGTACCATTTCTGGGGCGACATTATCACCGATAAGCTGAACGCAGCCCTGCACGCGCAGGGGGATAACGTGGTGATTAACCTCGCCTCCGATGAATACTTCAAATCGGTGAAGCCGAAGAAGCTCAATGCGGAAATTATTAAACCGGTCTTCCTTGATGAGAAAAACGGCAAGTTTAAGGTCATCAGCTTCTATGCCAAAAAAGCGCGTGGCCTGATGAGCCGCTACATCATTCAAAACCGCCTGACGAAGCCAGAGCAGCTCACCGGCTTCAACAGCGAGGGGTATTTCTTTGACGAGGAAGCGTCAGGGAAAGGGGAACTGGTATTTAAGCGTCACGAACAGTAAAAAAACAACCCCGCCTGCTGGCGGGGTTTGTATTAGTGATGCTTCCAGTCCGGGCCTGGTCGGTGATCGTCGTGGCGGTGGTCATGACGATCGTCATGATCGCGATGCTCATCATGTGGACGCCAGTGGTTATCGCGCCACTCATAATGCGCCTTCCACCAGTCATGGTCGCGCCAGCGGCCGCCGTCCCAGTAATGGCCGTTATTATCCCGATCGCCAATCTGCAGTTTGACCGCCGGAACCAGGGTGATTTCGGATGCCTGTACCGCCATGGGAGCGACCAGCATCAGTGAAAGCGCAATCAGCGCAGGTTTCAGTTTAGACATCGGTGACTCCTTATGATTCTTGCCCAACGTGGGCCGATGTAAGGAGATTACGTGAGGGGAACCTGAGATGTTATTCTCTGCAATCCTAAACGCTAAGTGACCGCATTTATTGGGAATTTCTGCTTTTTCCCTGCTATTTTTCTCCTTATTTTCTTCACAAAAAAGCCGGGTGATGCTTCGCTTACCCGGCCTACGATTGAGATTGTTGCAGGCCCGGTAAGCGCAGCGCCACCGGGCAAAAAATCACGCTCGGGTCATCATCAGCTTACGCAGCGCGGCAAAATCCGCCGGCAGCTCATGAGAGAGCAGCGGCAGGTCAGCGCGATCCGCCAGCTCTTTCGGCAGCGGCAGCGTTTCACCCAGAATCTCTTCCACGCTCTCTTTGAATTTTGCCGGATGCGCCGTCCCCAGGAACAGGCCATACTCGCCAGGATTCAGCTGGTCGCGCAGCGCACGGTAAGCAATCGCCGCATGCGGTTCAGAGGTATACCCCACCGCTTTCAGCTCACGCATGGTGCTTTTGGTGGTTTCATCGGTGACCGCCGCATAGCCCAGATCGCCCAGACGCCACACTTTACGGCGGAACAGCTCTTCCACGCGCGGCCAGTTGTTTGGCTGTGACACGTCCATCGCGTTAGAGAGCGTCGCCTGGGTCGCGTTCGGCGCCCATTTACCGTCTTTCAGGAAGCGTGGCACGGTGTCGTTGGCGTTGGTCGCCGCAATAAAGCGTTTCACCGGCAGCCCGAGGGATTTCGCCAGCAGGCCCGCGGTCAGGTCGCCAAAGTTTCCGCTCGGTACCGAAACCACCAGCTGATTGCGCGCCTCTTGCGGCAGTTGGGCAACCGCTTCGAAGTAGTAGCAAATCTGCGCCAGCAGGCGGCTGATGTTAATGGAGTTAGCAGAGTTGAGCCCCAGCGCGGCTTTCAGCTCTTCATCATCGAAGGCCTGTTTCACCAGTGCCTGACAGGCATCGAAGTCGCCATCTACCGCCACGGTTTCAATGTTGCCGCCGAGGGTGCAGAACAGTTTTTCCTGGAGTGGGCTGATCTTGCCTTTCGGATAGAGGATCACCACGCGGACGTTCTTCAGACCGTAAAAAGCATGCGCCACGGCGGCACCGGTATCCCCGGAGGTAGCGGTCAGAATGGTGACCGGCTTGTCGCCGCAGATGTGGGTAAGCATCTGCGCCATAAAGCGGCCGCCGAAGTCTTTAAACGCCAGGGTTGGGCCGTGGAACAGCTCCAGACAGCCCACATCCGGCTCAACCTGCTGAACCGGTGCCGGGAAGGCGAACGCCGCACGTACGCGCTCTTCCAGCAACTCCTGCGGGATTTCGTCGCCGATAAACGCAGACAAAATTTTTGTGCTGCGAGTGACAAAGTCCTGCTTCAGCAGCTCATCAATGTCGGTCAGCGGGAATTCAGGGAGATCGTGAGGGAAGAACAGCCCCTGATTTTTGCCCAGTCCCTGAGTCACCGCCTGCGCGAAGCTGACCTGCTCGTTATGATCTTTCAGATTATAGAGTTTCATTCGTTATCCCAGTACTCGTGCGCCAGCCGTGTCCAGACGGCAAATATGAACAAAGCCTTCCTGATTTTGCAGGTAGTGTTTAGAGAGCCAGTCCGCCACGCGCTGCGCGGTGTCTGGCTTATCGCACAGGGCGAACAGCGTCGGGCCGGAGCCGGAGATGCCGCACGCCTGCGCGCCAATATCAAGCGATGCCTGTCGCGCCTCATTAAAGCCAGGCAGCAACTTCGTACGATACGGTTCGGCAATCACATCTTTCATCAATTTCGCCGCCAGCTGTGGCTGACGGGTATAACAGGCGTGAATAAAGCCTGCCAGATGACGCCCATGGGCGATGCAGTCCTGACGGCGATACTGCGCAGGCAGGATCGCCCGCGCTTCCGCAGTAGACACTTTGATACCCGGGTAGGCCAGGACCCACAGCCACTCATCAAACCCTGGCACCTGCTGGCTGATGATGCCATTTTCTTCGATCATCAACTGCATACCGCCGAGGAAACACGGCGCGACGTTATCGTAGTGGATACTGCCAGAGATGCGGCCTTCCAGCTCACCCATTAACCCCAGCAGACGGCTATTGTTCAGGGGTTTGCCACAGTGCTCATTCATCGCCACCAGCGCGGCCACAACAGAGCAGGCACTTGATCCCAGGCCAGAGCCAATCGGCATACTTTTTTCCAGCGTCATGGCGACCGGCACGTTTTTCCCGATCTCCTGACAGAAACGCTCCCAGCACTGATAGACAATATTCTCGCGCGGTTCGGACGGCAGCTTGCTGGCAAAACGTCCCACGTTATTCAGGCTGAAACTTTCTGCCGCTTCCACCGTGACCGTATCGCCCAATAGTGAACCGTCCACCGGCGTCACCGCCGCACCCAGCACATCAAACCCGACGCTCATATTGGCGCTGGAAGCCGGGGCATAAACTTTGACCATGTTAAACTCCTAACTTCCATGACAGGGTACGCAGCAGATCGGCAAACACACCCGCCGCCGTAACATCGTTCCCTGCACCATAGCCGCGAAGCACCAGCGGCAATGGCTGATAATAGTGGCTGTAAAACGCCAGGGCGTTTTCGCCGTTTTTGACTTTGTACAACGGATCGTTGCCATCGACTTCGGCAATCTTCACCCGGCACACGCCATCTTCTTCAATGTTGCCAACATAGCGCAATACCTTACCTTCATCACGGGCTTTCGCCACGCGTGCGGCAAAAGCGTCATCCAGCTGCGGTAAATTATCCATAAAGGCGCTGACGTCACCGCTGCTGTCAAATTCAGCCGGCAGCACGGGTTCTATCACGATATCGGATAGCTCCAGTTCACGGCCCGTTTCGCGCGCCAGAATAAGCAGTTTGCGCGCCACGTCCATACCGGAGAGATCGTCACGCGGATCCGGCTCGGTGTAGCCCAGTTCACGCGCGGCGCGGGTTGCTTCTGAGAGGCTCATCCCTTCATCCAGCTTACCGAAAATAAAGGACAGCGAACCGGAGAGAATGCCGGAGAAACGTTGCAGTTCGTCGCCCGCGTTCAGCAGGTTCTGCAGGTTTTCGATAACCGGCAGGCCCGCCCCCACATTGGTGTCGTACAGGAACTTGCGACGCGATTTGCTCGCCGCCAGACGCAGCTGGTGATAGTAATCCATCGACGAGGTGTTGGCCTTTTTGTTCGGCGTGACCACGTGGAAGCCTTCGCGCAGGAAGTCCGCGTACTGATCGGCAACCGCCTGGTTCGACGTACAATCGACAATCACCGGGTTCAGCAGGTGATACTCTTTCACCAGACGGATCAGACGCCCAAGGTTGAACGGCTCTTTTGCCTCGTTCAACTCGGCCTGCCAGTTTTCCAGGTTCAGCCCGTGAACGTTGGTCAACAGCGCTTTTGAGTTGGCGATCCCGCAGACGCGCAGATCGATATGCTTCTTCTTCAGCCACTCCTGCTGACGCTTCACCTGCTCCAGCAGCGCACCGCCAACACCGCCCACGCCAATCAGGAACAGCTCAATCACCTGATCGGTGTTGAACAGCATCTGATGAACCACGCGTACGCCGGTAGTCGCGTCATCGTTATCAACCACCACCGAAATAGAACGCTCGGATGAGCCCTGGGCAATCGCCACGATATTAATATTGGCGCGCGCCAGCGCGGCAAAGAACTTGGCGGAGATACCGCGCAGCGTGCGCATACCGTCGCCAACCACGGAGATAACCGCAAGACGTTCTTGAATGGATAATGGCTCCAGCAGCTCTTCTTTCAGCTCCAGATAGAACTCTTCTTCCAGCGCACGACGGGCGCGCAGACAGTCACCCTGCGGCACGCAGAAGCTGATGCTGTATTCCGATGAGGACTGGGTGATCAGCACCACAGAGATCCCATTGCGTGACATTGCGGCAAACACGCGCGCCGCCATGCCAACCATCCCTTTCATACCAGGCCCGGAGACGCTGAACATTGCCATGTTGTTGAGGTTAGAGATACCTTTCACCGGCAGGCCATCTTCGTCGGTGCTGGCGCCAATCAGCGTGCCAGGCGCTTGCGGGTTACCGGTATTTTTAATCAGGCAAGGGATCTGGAACTGGGCAATGGGGGAGATGGTACGAGGGTGAAGCACTTTCGCGCCGAAGTAGGAAAGCTCCATCGCCTCCTGGTAAGACATCGACTTCAGCAGCCTGGCGTCCGGTACCTGGCGCGGGTCGCAGGTGTATACGCCGTCAACGTCAGTCCAGATCTCGCAACAGTCCGCGCGTAAACAGGCGGCCAGCACAGCAGCAGAGTAATCAGAGCCGTTACGGCCCAGCACCACCAGTTCACCCTTTTCATTGCCGGCGGTGAAGCCCGCCATCAGGATCATATGGTCAGAAGGAATTTTGCTCGCAGCGATGCGGCGGGTTGATTCAGCAATATCAACGGTGGATTCGAGGTAGTGGCCCACCGCCAGCAGTTTTTCAACCGGATCAATCACCGTGACGTGATGCCCGCGCGCTTCCAGCAGGCCCGCCATGATGGCGATAGAGAGTTTCTCACCGCGGCAAATCAACGCCGCGTTGATGCTGTCCGGGCACTGACCCAGCAGGCTGATACCGTGCAGCACATGTTTAATCTGGGCAAGTTCTTGTTCTACGAAGGCTTTCAGCTGTACGAGCGGGAAACCTGGCTGTGCCTCCGCCAGTCCCTGAAGTAGCTCGGCGAAGATACGCTCGGCATCGCTAATGTTCGGAAGTGCATCCTGACCGCCAATGGTCTTTTCAATCATCGCCACCAGGTGGTTAGTGATTTTTGCCGGCGCAGAGAGAACGGTCGCGACCTGTCCCTGCCTGGCGTTGCTCTCCAGGATATCGGCAACACGCAGAAAGCGTTCTGCATTTGCCACTGATGTACCGCCGAACTTCAACACTCGCATGGTTCTACCTCGTTTCCTTTAGCCGAAAAAAAAGCCCGCACTGTTCAGGTGCGGGCTTTTTTCTGTTTTTCCTGTACGCGTCAGCCCGCATCGTTACCTGTGGTAATGATGATGGTTGTGGTAATGGTGGTGATGCTGATGCGTTTCATGGATGTTGTGTACTCTGTCATTATTATCTGTCTGTGCTGTATTCTTTTAGGGTTAAAGGATCGGGCACCTTAAGTCAATGAATTTTTAATTTGATCACAATTCAGTGCATTCTTACGTCCCGCTGCGTGCAGATTTATTTTCATCCGATTCCGCCAGAGGCAACCCTTAACGTCAGACGCTTACGCCATAGTAAAAACTTATGGCAGCATTTTACTCGGATAATTTTTTTTCGATATCGTGCAGCAAACGGTGCAGCATTGCCGTATCGCGCTGCTCCAGACGCCCAAGACGCTGCTGCAGCCAGTCAGCCATTTTTTGGTCATCCGCCACGCCAAGTTGCATCAGCAGGTTGTCAACGCGCGTACGCAGCGCGGCCAGTTGGTTTTCGTCGGTACCCACCGCTGGCGGTTGGGGAATTTGTATTAAGGACGCTAATTGATAGCAATAGACCATCACCGCCTGGCCTAAATTCAGGGACGGGTAATCCGCGACCATCGGAGCCCCCGTCAGCACATCCGCGAGCGCCAGTTCGTCGTTTGTTAATCCTGAATCTTCCCGCCCAAACACCAGCGCCGCTTTTTCCAGCCACTGGCTTTTCTCGCTCAGCATCGGTACCAGTTCCGCTGGCGTGGCGTAATAGTGGAACTTCGCCCGACTGCGCGCCGTGGTCGCAACGGTAAACGAAATATCGTGCAGCGCGTCGGCGAGCGTGTCGTAAGTGGTTATATTATCAAGAATATCGCCCGACCCGTGCGCCACCCAACGCGCCGCGGGCTCCAGGTGAGCAGCGCTGTCCACAATACGCAAATCGGTGAACCCCATGGTCTTCATGGCACGCGCCGCAGCGCCTATATTTTCAGCTCTGGCTGGCGCGACCAGTACAATCGACAGATGCATTTATGCTCTCTTTTTAATCAGTTAGCGGGGATTAATGTGATGCGCGTCAACATATTACGCGGCGCGAATTTACAATTCTGCAACACAAATCACCGAAATAGCGTTTCATAACAAATTAAAAGCGCTAAACTATTTTGTAGCTGAACAATCATTTAGAATGTTAACAGAACCTGATTATCCTTATGTTTTATAATGATAATGACAGGGTGAATACGCGATTTAAGTTGGATTCGTAACGTTTATCAATCAAGATCCGCAACTAGTTGGTTTATTGAAAAATTGTGACAAAGGCTAGCATTTAGCTATGATGATTTCATCAAACTGTTAACGTGCTACAATTGAACTTGATATATGTCAACGAAGCGTAGTTTTATTGGGTGTCAGGTGTCACTTAGCCTGTTATGTTGCTGTTAAAATGGTTAGGATGACAGCCGTTTTTGACACTGTCGGGTCCAAAGGGAAAGTACCCACGACCAAGCTAATGATGTTGTTGACGTTGATGGAAAGTGCATCAAGAACGCAATTACGTACTTTAGTCACGTTAGCCCGGTCATGTTAATTTGCGACATGCATCAGGCAGGTCAGGGACTTTTGTACTTCCTGTTTCGATTTAGTTGGCAATTTAGGTAGCAAACATGCAGACCCCGCACATTCTTATCGTTGAAGACGAGTTGGTAACACGCAACACGTTGAAGAGCATTTTCGAAGCAGAAGGCTACGATGTCTTTGAAGCGACCGATGGCGCAGAGATGCATCAGATCCTTTCTGAAAATGATATCAACCTGGTCATTATGGATATCAATCTGCCAGGTAAAAACGGCCTTCTGCTGGCGCGCGAACTGCGTGAACAGGCGAACGTCGCATTAATGTTCCTGACAGGCCGTGATAACGAAGTTGATAAGATCCTTGGCCTGGAAATCGGTGCGGATGACTACATCACCAAACCGTTTAACCCACGCGAGTTAACCATTCGTGCACGCAACCTGCTGTCCCGCACCATGAACCTGGGCACCGTCAGCGAAGAGCGTCGTAGCGTAGACAGCTACAAATTCAACGGCTGGGAACTCGATATCAATAGCCGTTCACTGATCAGCCCGAACGGTGAGCAGTATAAACTGCCGCGCAGTGAATTCCGCGCGATGCTGCACTTCTGTGAAAACCCGGGCAAAATTCAGTCCCGTGCAGAACTGCTGAAGAAAATGACCGGCCGTGAGCTGAAGCCACACGACCGTACTGTAGACGTGACCATCCGTCGTATTCGTAAACATTTCGAATCTACGCCAGATACGCCGGAAATCATCGCCACAATTCACGGCGAAGGCTATCGTTTCTGCGGTGACCTGCAGGAGTGATCCCGCAGTCAACACCATAAAAAACGGCGCGAAAGCGCCGTTTTTTTTATTCCCGCCATGGCATAATCGGCACCGCGCTAATCGCGTTTTTCGGTGAGCCTTCCACTACTTTGTCGGAGTAAGCAAGGTAGGCCAGGGTGTTACGTTTAGCATCGTAAAAACGCACCACCTGCAGCTTTTTGAAGACCAGCGACGTCCGTTTCTGGAACACCACATCCCCCTGCGCTTTGCCGTTTTTGATTTTCTCGCTCAGTTCAACCGGCCCGACCTGCTGGCAGGAGATGGCCGCATCGGATGTATCCTCGGCCAGTCCCAGACCGCCTTTAATCCCCCCGGTTTTTGCCCGGCTAACGTAGCAGGTGACGTTTTTCACATCCGGATCGTCAAACGCCTCCACCACAATTTTGTGGTCCGGCCCAAACATTTTAAACACGGTATCGACAGAACCAATCTGTTCCGCCTGCGCCGCGCGGCCCGCTATCAGCAGTAAGGCTGTTAAGAGCAATGTCTTATATTTCATATTGTTACCATTTCTTAATATTACGTTGAGCGATTATTCAACACGTTAGACAAAAATGTAGCAAGATCACAGGATTAGAATATATTCACCCAAAACGCAGGACAAAAAGCATTAATGAGCAAAAAAAACACTGAATGCTAAAACATCAAAAAATGCTATTATCCGCTAACCTGTTATCAGGCACCTGCTGTTTTAAGGATGAGGATAGTATATGGATCAGGCTGGAATTATTCGCGACCTGCTAACCTGGCTGGAAGGTCATCTTGACCAGCCTTTGTCACTGGATAATGTGGCGGCTAAAGCAGGCTATTCCAAGTGGCATCTGCAAAGGATGTTCAAGGATGTCACCGGTCATGCTATCGGTGCCTATATTCGCGCACGTCGTTTATCTAAATCTGCGGTGGCCTTACGCCTGACCGCGCGGCCCATTCTTGATATTGCCCTGCAGTATCGTTTCGACTCGCAACAAACATTCACCCGAGCTTTTAAAAAACAGTTCTCGTTGACGCCAGCACTCTATCGCCGCTCACCTGACTGGAGCTCATACGGTATGCGCCCGCCGCTGCGTCTGGGCGAGTTCGCCATGCCGAAGTACGAAATCATTACCCTGCCGGAAACCCATTTGATCGGTACGACACAGAGCTACACCTGTTCTCTGGAGCAGATTTCTGAGTTCCGCCATCAAATGCGCGTTCAGTTCTGGCGCGACTTCCTGAGCCATGCCCCGGCGATCCCGCCTATCCTGTATGGTCTCAACGAAACGCATCCAAGCCAGGAAAAAGACGACGAGCAGGAGGTGTTCTACACCACCGCGTTAACGCCGGAGATGGCCAATGGCTATATTCAGGGCTCTAAACCGGTCGTGCTGGAAGGCGGAGAGTATGTGATGTTCTCCTACGAAGGGCTGGGAACGGGCGTACAGGAATTCATCCTGACCGTTTACGGAACATGCATGCCTATGCTGAACCTGAATCGCCGTAAAGGTCAGGATATTGAGCGCTACTACCCGGCAAGCGATGCGAAACCGGAAGAAGGCCCCATTAATCTGCGGATGGAATTCTTAATCCCGATCCGTCGTTAGCGCTGCAGTTCATCCAGTGCAGGGGCATCAAGATGCGAAATGTCCCCTGCCATCTCAACGACCCATCCCGACGCCAGCCACGCGCTTTCCTGATAATCAATACGGGAAATAGAGCAGTTGCGCAGACGCAAACGGCGCTCCGCATAGGCCGGTAACCCCAGAATGGTGCTGACCAGACATCCCAGCGCAATCCCGTGACTCACCAGCAGTGGACGGCTTCCGGCGGGCAGCTTCAGGCATTCCGCCAGCGCAGCATGCATACGCACGCTCAGCTCCTGCATGGATTCGCCCTCAGGGATACGGCCATCTTCGGTACCGTTAACCAGCGTGCGGCGCCAGCCCTCTTCCGTTTCCGTCAGCGTATCGATATGGCGTTTTTCGAGCACCCCCATATCCAGCTCGCGCAGGCGCGGTTCAAGCAGCACATCACAACCACAGGCATCAGCAATTATGCGCGCCGTCTGCTGCGTGCGACCTAGATCGCTGGTGATGACATGGGTAATGCCCAGCGTTCTGGCACGTTCTGCCACCTGCCACGCTTGCTGCACACCCTTTTCAGTGAGAGGACTGTCGGACTGGCCTTGAATACGTCGCTCGGCGTTCCACTGCGTTTCACCGTGGCGAACAAGGTATACCTGTAACATGCTTTTTTTCCGTTATACTGCGATGAGTTTTTTTGAATCGAGCTTAATTATGCACCATGTTGTCTCTGCTACCACCAATCCTGCCAAAATTCAGGCAATTCTAAGGGCATTTGAAGAGATTTTCGGCGAAGGATCCTGCCATATTGATGCCGTCGGCGTCGAGAGTGGCGTTCCTGAACAGCCGTTTGGCAGCGAAGAAACGCGCGCTGGCGCACGAAATCGCGTGTTAAATGCGAAAGCGGCCGCACCCGATGCCGACTTCTGGGTCGCCATTGAAGCGGGAATTGACGAAGGCGCGACGTTTAGCTGGGTGGTTATCGAAAGCCGCGAACAGCGTGGTGAAGCACGCTCGGCCACCCTGCCGCTGCCGGACATCATTCTGGAAAAAGTGCGCGCAGGCGAAGCGCTCGGGCCAGTGATGTCGCAATACACCGGCATTGATGAAATAGGCCGTAAAGAAGGAGCAATTGGCGTCTTTACTGCTGGCGCGCTTACGCGCTCAAGCGTTTACCATCAGGCAGTGATCCTGGCGTTAAGCCCGTTCCATAACGCCATTTATCGTTGAACGTGCAGGCCGGATAAGGCGCAGCCGTCATCCGGCGTTTTTCAGCAATACCGCTTCCAGCCACTGACGCAGCTCAACCGGCGCAGACTTCAGGCTGTTTGAACCGCGGGTGATCGTCGCGATCCCCGCGCCCAGCTCGTTTTTGAGCTCACGCTGGCTCATCTCACCGCGCAGTAACTCTTCGATGATCCGCACGCGCGTGCCCAACGCCTCACGCTCGTCAGGCGTCAGCATCAGTTGCAGCAGGGGTAGATGCAGATCCTGGTCGTAAGACTGGCGGAGCAACTCCACAAAACGAAGCCACTCCTGATGACGTTGTTCGGCCAGTGCCGAGGAATACGGGGAATGCTGGGTCATGTTATGCCGCCTGTTGTACTCATTAACGAGTACAGCATAACACAACCCATCCCAATCAGTAACGTCTCTGCCACTCCGCATCGCTCATCAGGGTATCTTTTTGCCCCATGAAGTAACGGTAGTAGGCATCATACGCCAGCACGTTCTTCACGTAGCCGCGCGTTTCTGAGAACGGAATGCTCTCGACAAACGCCACGGCGTCGATGCGTCCGGCGCTGTTACCCAGCCAGGTACGCACGCGCCCTGGGCCCGCGTTATACGCCGCAGAGGCGAAAATGCGGTTGTTACCAAACTGCTGATAGACGTACTGCAGATAACTGGTACCAATGTTGATGTTGGTATCCGGATCCAGCAGCTGTGATGGACTGCTGTATCCCGGGATATTAAACATCTTCACCGTATGCGTCGCCGTGCCCGGCATAATCTGCATCAGGCCGCTGGCCCCTACCGGGGAACGGACTTTCGGGTTCCAGGCGCTCTCCTGACGGGCAATCGCCATGGCATAGCTTTGCGGAATATCTTTACCGCTGGTGTAGCGATCGAACAGATCTTTGTAGGCCAGCGGGAAACGTTCTTCGAGATGATCCCACAGCTTGCCAGCGATCGTCGCCTGAACGCTCAGATCCCACCAGTGGTTATCAAAGGCGTAACGGGCAAGCTGGGCTTTCTCATCCGTAGTGCGGCTGGTGACCAGATTCGCCCACTCGCTACGGGCGGTGTTGTCCATATTCCAGTACATCAGCTCGCGCACGCGCGCCATTTCCGGCCCCTGGGTCAACGCCGGGCTGGCGTTACCCGGCGCTTTATCAATGCGGAAGGTGTACTCCTCACCCAGACGCTGCGCGGCCACCATCGGGTAGAAGCCTCGCTGCTGCATCAGCGCGTGGAGGATCTCTTTGGCTTCGTCATCGCGTCCCCGCTCCATCAGCAGATCCGCCTGCCAGTAGCGCCATTCGTCTTTCTCTTTGGCTTCCATCGGCAGACGCGCAAGCCAGGTATTGAGGCCTTTACGATCGCCCGTCCCCAGCGCCATGCGCACGCGACGTTCCACCAGCGACGTGGAGTTGGAGCGCATAATGGCATCGTCCCGCCAGCGGGCCTGTTCGTCGGTTACGTCCGAGCCCATCAGTCTCCACGCCACGATGTCGCGCAGTTCCTGGGTTTGCTCTTCATTGAGCTGCTGTGCCTGCACCAGCTGCGGGATCATCAGCCGCGCGTTTTCGACATCGTCACGCGCCACGCTGGCAAAGGCCACCGCCGCCATCTGTCGGGTAAAATCGGTCGCTCCCGTGCTGCGGGCAAAGGTCAGAACGCTGTTGGGATCGTTTGCCAGCGACATCACGGCCGTGGAAATGGTCTGGTAATCCGACGGCATTTGTCCCGCCAGAGCCATCACCAGACGCGTGTTTCCGGCTTTCATCGCCAGACGGATACGTTCAAGGTAAGCCAGCGGATCCTGTTTACCGGAAGCACGCCAGGCACCAAAGAGCGAATCACAAGCGTTCGGCTGGCTTTTCCCGGTCAGCCACAGCTCTTTTGCCCCGGCCCAGGCCTCCTCCTGCTGACCGGTGGCCCATTTTGCATAGTAATAGTTACACTGGGCTTCCGTGGTGTTCGGTTTTTCCGGGCTGAACGCCAGCAGACCGCGCCAGTCTTCACGACGCGCCAGCTCGTTTACAAAACGAGACTGCAGGTTCCGGGCGGGCGGCAGGGTCGGATTCGCCTGAATGAAGTTATTCACGGTAACCGTGGGTTGATTCATGAGATCGTCAGTAATCTGGCGATACTCCAGATAGGGATAGAGAGGATAGTCTTTCAGCGTCGGCATCAACGCCTGCACAGTATCCATCTGTTTGTTGTCCCACGCCTGTTTAATCTGGGCGTAGCGGTTACGTTGTTCATCCAGTGAATCGGCATGCACCGCCTGGCTTACCGCCATTACGCATACGCTGGCCGCCAGCAGACGCCAGACCACCCGTTTGGCTTTTTCCACAAGCTCTTCCTCATTGTTTTTTCGTCAATTGCAGCGTCTTGCCACGTCAAAGTCTAATTAACTTATGCTAACCAGGCATCCCGGAACGCGCCACGTTACGGACACTTTTTTACCTTTCCTGCGCGTTTTAACACTCCCGACGTTCCTGGCTGGGATTAGGGCGGGAAAAAGGCTACACTTCGAGGCTGAAATTCCTTTTCATCACGATAAAAGAGGCGAAGTCCAACGTGGCTCAATTCGTTTATACCATGCATCGTGTCGGCAAAGTGGTACCGCCGAAACGTCATATTCTTAAAAATATCTCGCTGAGCTTCTTCCCGGGCGCAAAAATCGGTGTTCTGGGCCTCAACGGTGCCGGTAAGTCCACCCTGCTGCGCATCATGGCCGGCATCGATACAGACATCGAAGGTGAAGCCCGTCCGCAGCCTGGCATCAAAATTGGCTACCTGCCGCAGGAACCTCAGCTGAACCCTGAACACACCGTTCGTGAATCGGTTGAAGAAGCGGTATCCGAAGTGGTTAACGCGCTGAAAGGTCTGGATGAAGTGTATGCCAAATACGCCGAGCCAGATGCGGACTTCGATAAACTGGCCGCTCAGCAAGGCAAATTTGAAGAGATTATCCAGGCGCACGACGGTCACAACCTGAACGTGCAGCTGGAGCGCGCCGCTGACGCCCTGCGTCTGCCGGACTGGGATGCGAAAATCGCCAACCTCTCCGGTGGTGAGCGTCGCCGCGTGGCGCTGTGCCGTCTGCTGCTGGAAAAACCAGACATGCTGCTGCTCGACGAACCCACTAACCACCTGGATGCGGAATCCGTGGCGTGGCTGGAACGCTTCCTGCACGACTTCGAAGGCACCGTGGTGGCGATCACCCACGACCGTTACTTCCTCGACAACGTGGCGGGCTGGATCCTGGAGCTGGACCGCGGCGAGGGTATCCCATGGGAAGGCAACTACTCTTCCTGGCTGGAGCAGAAAGATCAGCGTCTGGCGCAGGAAGCGTCTGCTGAAGCAGCACGCCGTAAGTCTATTGAGAAAGAGCTGGAGTGGGTACGTCAGGGCACGAAGGGCCGTCAGTCTAAGGGCAAAGCCCGTCTGGCACGCTTCGAAGAGCTGAACAACACCGAATACCAGAAACGTAACGAAACCAACGAACTGTTTATTCCACCTGGCGCGCGTCTGGGGGATAAAGTGGTCGAAGTCAGCAACCTGCGTAAATCTTACGGTGACCGCGTGCTGATCGACGATCTCTCCTTCTCCGTACCGAAGGGTGCCATCGTCGGTATCATCGGTCCGAACGGGGCGGGTAAATCCACCCTGTTCCGTATGATGTCCGGTCAGGAGCAGCCTGACAGCGGCTCTATCACCCTGGGTGAAACGGTGAAACTGGCGTCCGTTGACCAGTTCCGTGACGCAATGGATAACAGCAAAACCGTGTGGGAAGAAGTCTCCGGCGGGCTGGATATCATGCGTATCGGCAACACCGAGATGCCAAGCCGTGCCTACGTTGGCCGCTTTAACTTCAAAGGTACCGATCAGGGTAAACGCGTCGGCGAGTTGTCCGGTGGTGAGCGTGGTCGTCTGCATCTGGCGAAGCTGCTGCAGGTTGGCGGTAACGTACTGCTGCTCGATGAACCAACCAACGACCTCGACATCGAAACCCTGCGCGCGCTGGAAAACGCCCTGCTGGAGTTCCCGGGCTGTGCCATGGTTATCTCGCACGACCGTTGGTTCCTTGACCGTATCGCCACCCACATTCTGGACTACCAGGATGAAGGGAAAGTGGAGTTCTTCGAAGGTAACTTCACCGAATACGAAGAGTACAAGAAACGCACGCTGGGCGCAGACGCGCTGGAGCCGAAGCGTATTAAGTACAAGCGTATCGCGAAATAAAAGCACAACGGCAACTTCGGTTGCCGTTTTTTATGTTTGTTCCCTCTCCCCGAGGAAGAGGGTCAGGGTGAGGGCAACAGGCCGCACATAATCACCCACCCACGTAAAACCGCTTCACCTCATCAAACTGCATCGCAAAGTCGATATAGCTCATCAGCGCAGGCGAATTGAGCTTACGGCTCGGATAGGCGAGCCAGAGATCGTTTCCTTCAACGTTCCACTCCGGTAGCACCTGCACCAACGCCCCTTTTTCAATTTTATCTTCCAGCAAAAAAGCGGGTAAGAGTGTGATTCCCGCACCAGCTACCGCACATTCACGGGCATACACAAGATTATCCGTCATATGCGCATTGTCCGGCAGATAGCGGTAATCCTCACTCTCGCTTTGCAGGAGCCATTCAGACCAGGCCTTGTGGGTAATACAACGGTGATCCACCAGCTGGCGGGGATGGTGCAGCGGCTCCCGGCGTGCCAGATATTCCGGTGATGCCAGCATATAGCGCGGACAGTGGCCAATCATGCGGCCAATCAGCGAGGAGTCCTGCGGTTTACCGGTACGCAGCGCCACGTCAAAACCAGACTCCACCAGATCGAGCACATCGTCAGAAATAGAGACATCCAGCGAAACGTCAGGATAGCGGAGCTGAAACTCGGCATTCAGGTGTGCCAGTAACGTCGCGCCAATGCCCGCCGGGCAGGTGATACGAAGCCGCCCGCTGGGGTTTTCACGCAGCCGCTGAATGGCATACTCCGCCCTTTCACTGGCCGCCAGCATCTCGCGACAATGCACCAGATAGTGCTCCCCCGCAAAGGTCAGATTCAGCCTGCGCGTGGTGCGGTTTAGCAGGCGGATCCCCACCTGCTGCTCAAGCTGGCTAATCCGCTGGCTAACGCTGGATTTCGGCAGGTCTGCTTTCTGCGCTGCGGCGGTAAAACTGCCCATCTCCGCCACCAGCGCAAACAGCGCCATATCCTGCAGCTGTTTAAACATGATTGTTCACCCCATACGAACACTCCGTTCTTGATTGTCCATCTTATCATGCGCATGACCACTTAATAGACTAGCCTCAACAAAACGCATTCCATTGAGGAGTTGATCATGTCTGTTAAAGCCATTGCCGTTAATCCTGAAAATCCCGCAGCTTTTATTGAGATCACCCAACCGATGCCACAGCCCGGTGAACACGATCTGCTGGTGGAAGTGAAAGCCGTTTCCATCAACCCGGTCGATACCAAAGTGCATGCGAGTCTTGTTAAAAACGGCCTGCAGGCGCCACGCATTCTCGGCTGGGATGCCAGCGGTGTCATCAAAGCGGTGGGGACAAGCGTCACCGGCTTCAAACCGGGCGACGAAGTGTGGTACGCGGGTGATATTACCCGTCCGGGCAGTAATGCCACGCATCAGCTGATTGATGCGCGTATTGTCGGACACAAACCGACAAGCCTTGGCTGGGATGCCGCTGCCGCATTGCCGCTGACCGCGCTCACCGCCTGGGAAGGGCTGTTTGAGCGCCTGAATATTCAGGATGCCGGGTCGGACAAAACGCTGCTGATCATCGGCGGTGCCGGCGGCGTAGGCTCCCTTGCGATCCCGTTTGCGAAGCACAACAGCAAGGTCAGGGTCATCGCCACCGCGTCGCGGGAAGACTCAGCCCAATGGTGTCGCGATCGCGGCGCGGATCTGGTGGTGAATTATCGCGATCTGCAAGGTGAACTGGCCAAACAGGGCATCACCTTTGTGGATTATATTTTCATCCTCAATGATACCGATGGCCACTGGGACGCGGTCAGCGAACTGATTGCGCCGCAGGGACACATCTGCTCCATCGTCGAAAATGCGCACCCGCTGAACCAGGACAAGCTGAAATCCAAATCCGCCGCCCTGCACTGGGAATTCATGTATACCCGCAGCATGTACCAGACTGCCGATATGGCGCGTCAGGGTGAGATCTTAAACGAGGTGGCGAAGCTGGTAGATAACGGCGTGGTGGAGAGTTCGCTCAGCGAAACGCTGCACGGGCTGAGCGTGGAAAGCATTACCGAGGCCCACCGCAAAGTGCTGGACGGGCATATGCGCGGGAAGGTGGTGGTTGCGTTCTGAGTGGATAATTCCCCCTCTCCCCACGGGGGAGAGGGTAAAGACAGCTCCGTACGATCCCCTCTCCCCCATGGGGAGAGGGTTAGGGTGAGGGGCAAGCCTGTGAATTTACCCCTGCTCCCCCATCATCTCCTTCACCAGCTCGACGCAGCGCAGGAAACGGGTGTCGTAATCCGACGCTTCAACGTGGACAAACTCCACGTTGTTCTCATGAAGCATCTCCACCAGCATCGTCTGGAACTCTTTTCTGTCCACTGAGCTACCGAGGCTGCGCATCCCGTCGGCGACCCACGGCGTGTTGTTTTCCAGCAGGATCACCAGGTCGAAGCGATATTCATCGATCAGCGCCTGTACGAACGGGTGCTCGCGTCCTTCATACTTCTTACAGAAAGCTTGTGTGGTGACAAAATCGGTGTCGATGAAGGCCACTTTGTTGGCGTATTTCACCGCGAAATCAATGTACTGAGCATGGCCTAGCGCGATTTTATCGTAATCAGAATACTGCAGCGCCATCTCGTCTCCCCCCAGATGGGAAAAGACATAATCACGTCCGTATTCCCACGCGCTGGTGGTATTGAAGATATTTGCCAGCTTGTTAACCAGCGTCGATTTCCCGCTGGATTCACCGCCCAGAATCGCAACTGTGCGCACAAAGAACGGCTTCACTTCGGTCGGGATGTAATCCCAGTAGCGGAACGGGTTTTCGCGGATCTGCGCCCCGCTGATGTTCATGAATGTACGCTTAGGATCGATCAGCACCGTTTCAATGCCCAGATGCTCGCGGAACTGCGGTGCGTCGGACTCTTCAGAGGTGTAGATCCAGTTGGGCGCAATGCCCTTCTCTTCCATAAATGCTTTAATGCCGTTGCTCCACACGTCCCAGCCGTGTGGATACGGCTCCATGCCCTCTTCGTTAAAGGCATGAATGCGAATGTTTTTCTGATATTTGAAGGTCTGAAGCAGCCAGCGCAGGCGATCCGGCACCGTCGGCTGCTGCGACATGGCGCTGTCTTCAAACAGCTGACGGTCACGGGTTTCATCGTAACCCATGATGATGTGCAGCTCGTCGACCTGGCTACAGGCGCGCTGGATCAGGTAGATATGGCCGGTATGCAGCGGGTAAAACTTACCAAACACCACGCCGATGTTCTTTTGCATACGCGGGAATTCAAGCCCCAGAAAGCGATGTAACGCTTCAAGCTTTTGCGCGCTGGGGCTTTTGATTTTGGCGTTCAGCAACTGGCTAAGATAGCCTTTCGTCATGCCGCTGGCGTCAGCCACCTGCTGTAGCGTGCAGCCTTTCTGACGGATTGCGGTCTTGATGTAGTCAAATGATGACATAAATTACGGTGCCTCCTGCAAAATCGAATACGTAATTATAAGTCGTCAAAGACATTTAACGCATCTGCGAGTTTTTTAACGCCAAAGACCTGCATCCCTTCGGGGATCTTCTTCGGCACGTTGGCCGCCGGCACAATCGCCCGGCGGAAGCCATGTTTCGCCGCCTCGGAGATGCGCTCCTGGCCGCTGGGCACGGGACGGATCTCCCCGGCCAGCCCCACTTCGCCGAAGACCACCAAATCCTGCGGCAGCGGTCTGTCGCGCAGACTGGAGACCATTGCCAGCAGCAGCGCCAGATCGGCACTGGTCTCTGAAACTTTCACGCCCCCGACCACGTTGACGAAGACATCCTGATCGGCCATTTGCAGGCCACCATGACGGTGTAGCACCGCCAGCAGGATCGCCAGACGGTTCTGTTCCAGACCGACCGCCACGCGCCGCGGGTTACCCATCATCGAGTGATCCACCAGCGCCTGAATTTCAACGAGCAGCGGGCGTGTCCCCTCCCACAGCACCATCACCGAACTGCCGGAGGTGACTTCATCCCCCCGGCTCAGGAAGATGGCCGACGGGTTGCTGACTTCGCGCAGCCCCTGCTCGGTCATGGCAAATACGCCTAGCTCGTTCACCGCACCAAAGCGGTTTTTGTGGCTGCGCAGGGTACGGAAGCGGGAGTCTGCGTCGCCGTCCAGCATCACGGAGCAGTCGATACAGTGCTCAAGCACTTTTGGCCCCGCCAGGGAACCATCTTTTGTAACGTGGCCGACCATCACAATCGCCACGCCGCGGGTTTTGGCAAAACGCGTCAGATACGCGGCGGTCTCACGCACCTGCGCCACGCTGCCCGGCGAGGACTGAATATCCGCCATGTGCATCACCTGGATGGAGTCAATCACCATCAGCTTCGGCTGCTCTTCTTCAGCAATCATGCAGATCTGCTCAATGCTGGTTTCCGACAGCATATTCAGATTGCCGGTAGGTAACCCCAGACGGTGTGCTCGCATCGCCACCTGCTGCAGGGACTCTTCGCCAGTGACGTACAGGGTTTTCATCTGCTCGGCGAGCTTGCAGAGCGTTTGCAGCAGCAGGGTCGATTTACCCGCTCCCGGGTTACCGCCGATTAGGATCGCACTGCCCGGCACCACGCCGCCGCCAAGCACGCGGTCAAATTCTTTGAAGCCGGTGGAGAAGCGCGGCAACGCTTCCAGACTGATTTCTGACAGTTTTTGGACTTTTGCCACACCGGCATTACCCGCATAACCGCTCAGGCGTTCATTGCGGGCCACGCTCGGCGAAGCCGCCACACCACGCACTTCGGTGATGGTGTTCCAGGCATGGCAGGCGCTGCATTGCCCCTGCCAGCGCGGATAATCCGCACCACATTCATTACAGACAAATGCGCGTTTTGGGGCTTTAGCCACGGTTTACCTCGTTATTTCAGTGCGGCCTGCGCGCCGGGTGGCGCTAACGCTTACCCGGCCTACAATCGCATACCGTTATTTCTGATTCAGGCTGCCGGAGAGAATGCAGAACACCCCCATCAGGTCAGCGTGACGGATTGTCACTTCCGTCTTTTCATTCACTTTTGGCTTGGCATGGTAGGCAATGCCAAGACCGGCAACTTTGATCATCGGTAGATCGTTTGCGCCATCGCCAATGGCAACGGTCTGGGCAACCGGAATTTCATATTTCTCGGCCAGTCGGCTCAGCGTATTGGCTTTATACTGCGCATCCACGATATCGCCGAGCACCTGCCCGGTCAGCTTACCGTCCATGATCTCCAGCTCGTTGGCGACCACGGTGGTCAGATGCAGTTTTTCCCGCAGGTAATCCGCGAAGAAGGTAAAGCCACCGGAAGCGATCGCCACTTTCCAGCCCAGCGACTGGAGCTTCAGCACCAGTTGCGTCAGCCCGGGCATCAGCGGCAGTTCATCGCGCACCTGACGCAGGATATTGGCATCGGCCCCTTTGAGGGTCGCCACGCGCTGTCTCAGGCTGGCAGTAAAATCCAGCTCGCCGCGCATCGCGCGCTCGGTCACTTCCGCCACCAGCTCGCCGCTGCCCGCCAGTTTGGCAATCTCATCGATACACTCAATCTGGATGGCGGTAGAGTCCATATCCATCACCAGCAGACCCGGCGTTTTCAGATGAGGGATTTTACCCAGCGGGGCAACGTCCAGCCCGGCGTCGTGCGCCAGACGCGTCGCACGCTGCGTCAGGGAACCGGCCAGGCGAATGACCTGATAATCTTCCACACACCAGGCGGCGACAATCACCATCGCCGCACCCAGTTTAGTTTGATATTGGGTAAGGCGTTGCTTATCCAGGCCGCGTCCGTACAGCAGCCAGCCGCTACGGCCAGCGTGGTAATCCAGAGGCATCACCTCATCGCCACTTAAAGAGAGCGGCAATCCTGGCCATAAAGAGACATCCGTTGGCAGGTCGCACCAGGTAATGTTCGGCATTGAAGCTCCTGTAATTTCGTTCGCGCCGGAAGGTTCCAGAGGGAAAATAACGCATGAGGCTACCCTGTAACCATCACTTCTGGCAACATTAAGCCGTAAATTTTCAGCAGGTGGAATATGGCTCGCGCAAAACTGAAATTCCGGCTTCATCGTGCCGTGATCGTCCTTTTCTGTCTCGCCCTGTTAGTGGTGCTGATGCAAGGGGCGTCGTGGTTTAGCCAGAATCATCAACGGCAACGGAATCCGCAGTTTGAGGAGCTGGCCCGAACGCTGGCGCGTCAGGTTACGCTTAACGTCGCGCCCGCTATGCGTACCGAAACGCCGGATGACAAACGCATCAGCCAGGTTTTGCGTCAGTTAACCGAGAACAGCCGTATCCTGGATGCCGGTGTCTACGATGAAAAAGGCGATCTGATTGCCCGCGCGGGCGAGCATGTCGACGTACGCGACAGGCTGGCGCTGGACGGTAAAAAAGCCGGGGGCTACTTTAACCAGCAGATCGTCGAACCTATTCAGGGCAAAAATGGTCCGCTGGGGTATCTGCGCCTGACGCTCGACACCCATACCCTGCCCACGGAAGCCAAACAGGTGGATAACACCACCAATATACTCCGTCTGATGCTCCTGCTCTCCCTCGCCATTGGCGTGGTACTGGCCCGCACCTTGCTGCAGGGCAAGCGCACCCGCTGGCAGCAGTCGCCCTTCCTGCTGACCGCCAGCAAATCTGTTCCTGAAGACGAAGAGAGCGAAAAGAAAGATTAGTGATAAAGTAGGCTGATGATTCGGAAAAGGAACTCTGCCATGACGACGTTACGCCTGCTGCTCTCTGACTCTTACGATCCGTGGTTTAATCTTGCGGTGGAAGAGTGCATCTTCCGCCAGATGCCCGCCACCCAACGCGTGCTGTTTCTCTGGCGCAATGCCGACACGGTGGTCATTGGCCGCGCACAGAATCCGTGGAAAGAGTGTAACACCCGGCGTATGGAAGAGGACAACGTCCGTCTGGCGCGCCGCAGCAGCGGCGGTGGTGCGGTATTCCACGATCTGGGCAATACCTGCTTTACCTTTATGGCGGGTAAACCGGAATACGACAAGACCATCTCAACGTCCATTGTCCTCAACGCGCTCAATTCGCTCGGCGTGACGGCAGAAGCCTCCGGGCGTAACGACCTGGTGGTCAAAACGCCCGATGGAGATCGCAAAGTGTCAGGCTCAGCCTATCGCGAAACACTGGATCGCGGCTTCCACCACGGCACCCTTCTTCTTAACGCCGATCTCAGCCGTCTGGCGAACTACCTGAATCCCGACAAGAAAAAACTGCAGGCCAAAGGGATCACTTCCGTGCGGGGGCGCGTGGCCAACCTGGTTGAGCTACTGCCAGACATCACTCACGCGCAAATCTGCAAGGCGATCCAGGAAGCCTTCTTTGCCCATTACGGTGAGCGCGTAGAGGCAGAGGTGATCTCCCCGGATAAAACCCCGGATCTGCCCAATTTCGCCGAAACCTTTGCCCGTCAGAGCAGCTGGGAGTGGAACTTTGGCCAGGCGCCTGCCTTTTCGCATCTGCTGGACGAACGCTTTACCTGGGGCGGCGTGGAGCTGCACTTTGACGTAGAGAAAGGTCATATCACCCGCACGCAGGTATTTACGGACAGCCTTAACCCGGCGCCGTTAGAGGCGCTGGCGGCTCGTTTGCAGGGCTGTTTGTATCGGGCGGATATGCTGCAGCAGGAATGCGATGCGTTGATCGGGGATTTCCCGGGGCAGGAAAATGAGCTGAGGGAGTTGTCAGCGTGGATTGCACGGGCCGTGCGCTAGGTGCGGCCTGGAGCTCTCACCCCAACCCTCTCCCACAGGGAGAGGGCCGGAAGAGACAGAATTACTCTTTATCGCCCAGCAGAACGGATTCCAGCGCGATTTTGATCATGTCGTTGAAGGTGGTCTGACGCTCAGCAGCCGTGGTCTGCTCGTGGGTACGGATGTGGTCAGACACGGTGCAGATGGTCAGCGCTTTCGCACCGAACTCAGCCGCGACGCCGTAGATGCCCGCCGCTTCCATTTCCACGCCCAGGATGCCGTATTTTTCCATCACGTCGAACATCTCGCCGCCGTCCGGCGCATAGAACAGATCCGCGGAGAACAGGTTACCCACGCGAGCATCAACGCCCAGCGCTTTAGCCGCGTCAACCGCGTTACGCACCATGCCGAAGTCAGCAATCGCCGCGAAGTCGTGATCTTTGAAACGCATACGGTTGACTTTGGAATCGGTGCAGGCACCCATACCAATCACCACGTCACGCAGTTTAACGTCCATGCGCACCGCGCCGCAGGAGCCAACACGGATGATTTTCTTCACGCCGAAGTCGGTGATCAGCTCTTTGGTGTAGATGGAGCAGGATGGAATACCCATACCGTGGCCCATCACGGAGATTTTGCGGCCTTTGTACGTTCCGGTGAAGCCCAGCATGCCGCGAACGTTGTTCACTTCACGCACGTCTTCCAGGAAAGTTTCTGCAATGTGTTTCGCGCGCAGCGGGTCGCCCGGCATCAATACGACGTCAGCGAAATCACCCATTTCTGCGTTAATGTGAGGAGTTGCCATCTTCAGTTCCTTTTCATTGTAAATTCGCCCTCTCCCCGTGGGAGAGGGTTGGGGTGAGGGCATCAGGCCGCACCCAACATAACTCAGAACATCGCCTTGCCATATTCCATGTCAGACGTGCCAAAATATTTCGCAATCGTCTGGCCGATGTCCGCGAAGGTTTCACGGTGACCCAGCGAGCCCGGTTTCACTTTCGGGCCATACACCAGCACCGGAATGTGCTCACGGGTGTGGTCAGTACCGGTCCAGGTTGGGTCACAGCCGTGGTCAGCGGTCAGGATCAGAATGTCATCTTCACCCACCAGCTCCATCAGCTCTGGCAGACGACGGTCGAACAGCTCCAAGCCGGCCGCATAACCCGCCACGTCGCGACGGTGGCCCCAGGAGGAGTCGAAGTCGACGAAGTTGGTGAAGACGATGGTGTTATCACCCGCTTCTTTCATCTCTTTGACGGTCGCGTCAAACAGCGCATCCAGGCCGGTGGCTTTCACCTTTTTGGTGATACCGCAGTTGGCGTAGATATCGGCGATTTTACCCACGGAAACCACGTGACCGCCTTTCTCATCAACCAGTTTCTGCAGCACGGTAGGTGCCGGTGGCTCAACGGCCAGGTCGTGACGGTTACCGGTACGCTGGAAGTTACCCGCTTTGTCGCCGATAAACGGACGCGCGATAACACGACCAATGTTGTAGCCGCCTTCGGTCAGCTCTTCACGGGCGATTTCGCACAGCTCGTACAGTTTATCCAGGCCAAACGTCTCTTCGTGGCAGGCAATCTGGAATACGGAGTCAGCAGAGGTGTAGAAAATCGGCTTACCGGTTTTCATGTGCTCTTCGCCGAGCTGATCCAGAATCACGGTACCGGAAGAGTGGCAGTTACCGAGGTAGCCCGGCAGGTTGGCGCGTTTCACCAGCTTATCAAGCAGTTCCTGCGGGAAGCTGTTCTCGTGATCGGAGAAATAGCCCCAGTCAAACAGAACCGGCACACCGGCGATTTCCCAGTGACCGGACGGGGTGTCTTTACCGGAAGAGAGCTCATGCGCCCAGGCGTAAGCGCCCACCACTTCCGCGTTGCCGTCCATACCGGCAGCGATTTTACCGGTAGAACCTTCATGCGCTTTCACCAGACCGAGGCGGGTCAGATTGGGCAGAGTCAGAGGGCCTTTACGACCGTTGTCCGCTTCGCCTTTCGCACAGGCTTCCGCGATGTGACCCATGGTATCGGAACCCACGTCACCAAAACGTTCTGCATCTTCGGTTGCGCCGATGCCGAATGAGTCCAGCACCATAATAAATGCACGTTTCATAATTGTTCTCCGTACGTAGTGCTAAAAATGATTGATCGGATCAGTATACCGCTATTCGGTGATACGACGATAGACCGAAGGCGAGCTTTCTGGTGCTTTATCAGCAAGCGTAATGGCCGCTTTCACCGCCTTCGCCGCCTCCTGCCAGCTGGCTTCGTCTTTGGCGTGGATCACCGCCAGCGGACGTTCTCCGTCAACGCTGTCGCCCAGACGGGCCATATCGGTAAAGCCAACGCTGTAATCAATAGTGTCCGATGCCTGACGACGGCCGCCGCCCATCGAGACCACCGCCATACCCAGTGCACGGGTGTCCATAGCAGAGACGAAACCTTCGCTATCGGCATAAACGGCTTTGCTGAGCGTCGCGGTCGGCAGGTATTTCGCGTAGTTTTCCACGAAATCGGTCGGGCCTTTTTGCGCCGCCACCATGCGGCCAAAGATCTCTGCCGCTTTGCCGTTATCCAGCACCGCCTGCAGCTTCGCGCGCGCTTCAGCGTCGTCTTTCGCCAGTTTGCCTGAAATCAGCATCTCGACGCACAGCGCCATGGTCACGTCGAACAGTCGTGGGTTGCGGTATTCGCCTGTCAGAAACTGAACGGCTTCGCGCACTTCGACGGCGTTACCAGCGCTGGAGGCCAGCACCTGATTCATGTCCGTCAGCAGTGCGGTGGTGCGCACGCCTGCGCCGTTGGCAACGCCAACAATCGCTTCAGCAAGCTGAGCAGAGAGTTCATAGGTTGGCATAAACGCGCCGCTACCCACTTTTACGTCCATTACCAGCGCGTCCAGCCCCTCTGCCAGTTTCTTCGCCAGAATAGAGGCGGTGATCAGCGGGATGGAGTCAACGGTTGCGGTGATATCGCGGGTTGCGTAGAAGCGCTTGTCTGCCGGGGCGAGCGAGCTGGTCTGGCCGATGATCGCCACGCCAACGTCTTTAATAATTTCGCGGAAGCGGTTGTCATCCGGGAAGATATCGAAGCCCGGAATGGCTTCCAGTTTGTCGAGCGTACCGCCGGTGTGTCCCAGGCCGCGCCCGGAGATCATCGGGATATAACCGCCGCAGGCCGCCACCATGGGGCCGAGCATCAGAGACGTTACATCGCCTACGCCGCCGGTGGAGTGTTTGTCGACAATCGGGCCGTTGAGGTTGAGGCTCTTCCAGTCCAGTACGGTTCCTGAATCTCGCATCGCCATGGTCAACGAGACACGCTCAGGCATCGACATATCGTGGAAGAAGATGGTCATCGCCAGGGCTGCAATCTGCCCTTCTGAGATGGTGTTATCTCGAATGCCGTTGATAAAGAAGCGGATCTCTTCGTCGCTTAATGCATGACCATCACGTTTTTTACGAATAATTTCTTGTGCGAGAAACACGGTAACCCCCATGAGGAATCGGGTGAATGATGGCGGGTACGATATACCCGACCACGATCCTGTAGGCCGGGTAAGCGTAGCGCCACCCGGCAATTCAAACTTAGTAGCTGCTGGCGCTCTTACCGTCGCCATGACCCAGCGCTTTCAGCAGGCTTGCCAGCAGGCTGGACGCGCCGAAGCGGTAGTGACGTGAGTCCGCCCACTCTTCGCCGAACAGCTCGTCGGCAATCGCCAGGAACTGCTGCGCGTCTTCCGCAGTACGCACACCGCCCGCCGGTTTAAAGCCCACAGTTTTGGACACGCCCATATCGCGGATCACTTCCATCATGATGCGCGCGCTTTCCGGGGTCGCATTCACCGGCACTTTACCGGTAGAGGTTTTAATGAAATCCGCACCGGCTTTGATGGAGATTTCGGACGCTTTACGAATCAGCGCTTCTTCTTTCAGTTCGCCGGTTTCGATGATCACTTTCAGCAGCACGTTTGCCGCCGCGCAGGCGTCTTTACAGGCTTTCACCAGGTCAAAGCCCACCTGCTCGTTGCCCGCGATCAGCGCACGGTACGGGAATACCACGTCAACTTCGTCTGCGCCGTAGGCAATCGCCGCGCGGGTTTCCGCCAGCGCGATCTCGATATCGTCGTTGCCGTGCGGGAAGTTAGTTACGGTTGCAATGCGCACGTCCGGGGTACCCTGCTCTTTCAGAGTTTTGCGGGCAATCGGGATAAAGCGCGGATAAATGCAGACAGCGGCAGTGTTGCCCACTGGCGTTTTCGCCTGATGACACAGGGCGATGACTTTTTCATTGGTGTCGTCATCGTTCAGGGTGGTCAGGTCCATCAGTTTCAACGCGCGCAGGCTGCTTGCAGTTAAATCGGTCATAACATTCTCCAACGGCGGTGCCGTATCAATTTTACCTTGCGGGTCTGTGAGTATTCTAACATCCACCCGCATTCACACTTCGACATTCATCACAGTTAATGAAAACTACGTACAAATTTGCATTACTGTAATGAGATCTGCTTCAAATTTTAATGCGTGAACTGCTGACGAATGCAGCGATTCCCCTCGTCAGATCAAAAGCCCTGACGGGATGGCTTCCTACAATCCGTTCATCATCCGCAGAACAATCAAGGAAGCGAACATGCCCCACGCCAGCCCCGACGCCCTGCAACAACGTTGCCAGCACATTGTGACAAGCCCGGTGTTAACCCCGGAACAGAAGCGTCATTTTCTGGCGCTGGAAGCGGAAAACAATCTGCCTTATCCGGCACTTCCTGAGGCGGCTCGTGCCGCGCTGGACAAGGGATTTATCTGCGACATGTTTGAAGGGCACGCGCCCTATAAACCCCGTTATGTTCTGCCGGATTACGCAACGTTTCTGGCTAAAGGTTCAGAATGGCTGGAGCTGGAGGGGGCGAAAGATCTGGATGACGCGCTCTCGCTGTTAACCATTCTCTACCATCATGTGCCGTCAGTAACATCAATGCCGGTCTATCTCGGTCACCTTGATGCCTTACTGCAACCCTATGTTAGAATCCTAACACAAGAAGCGATCGATAGCCGAATAAAACGTTTCTGGCGCTATCTCGACAGAACGTTGCCGGACGCCTTTACGCACGTCAACATTGGTCCGGCAGATACCCCCATCACCCGCGCCATTTTGCGTGCCGATGCAGAATTGAAGCAGGCTGCACCAAATCTGACGTTTATTTATGACCCGGACGTGACGCCGGACGATCTCCTGCTTGAGGTGGCAAAAAATATCTGTGAATGCAGCAAACCGCATATTTCCCATGGCCCGGTGAATGATAAAATTTTCACAAAAGGCCGCTATGGCATCGTGAGCTGTTACAACTCGCTGCCGCTGGCGGGCGGCGGCAGTACGCTGGTCCGCCTCAATCTGCGGGCGATTGCTGAACACAGCGCGTCACCCGACGATTTCTTCACGCGTATGTTGCCGCACTACTGCCAGCAACAAATGGCCATCATTGATGCCCGCTGCGCGTTTCTCTATCAACAATCCGGCTTCTTTGAGAATAGCTTCCTGGTGAAAGAGGGGCTGATTGATGCCGATCGCTTTGTACCGATGTTTGGCATGTACGGGATGGCAGAGGCGGTGAATACGCTTTGCGAAAAAGCGGGTATCGACGGCCGTTACGGTAAGAGCGAGCAGGCCAACGCGCTGGGCTATCGCATCAGCGAGCAGCTGGCGGCGTTTGTGGAAAACACGCCGGTGAAATACGGCTGGAAACAGCGCGCGATGCTCCATGCACAGTCGGGAATAAGTTCAGATGTCGGTACCACTCCGGGCGCGCGTCTGCCGTACGGCGACGAGCCGGATCCCATCACTCATCTGCTGGCCGTGGCGCCGCATCACCCGCACTACTCCGCCGGGATCAGCGACATTCTAACGCTGGATGAGACGGTAAAACGCAATCCGCAGGCGGTCGTGCAGCTGTGCCTGGGGGCGTTTAAGGCCGGTATGCGGGAATTTACCGCCAACGTAGCCGGTAACGATCTGGTGCGCGTGACCGGCTATATGGTGCGGCTGTCGGATCTGGCACAGTATCGCGAAGCCGGATCGCGCACCAATACCACCTGGCTTGGCGAAGAAGCCGCACGCAATACCCGCATTCTGGAACGTCAGCCGCGCGTGGTCAGCCATGAACAGCAGATGCGCTTTAGTTAGTCAGGTTATCCCCTTCTCCTGCGTGGACGGGCCGGGCAGCCGCCTGGCCCTCTTCCTGCAGGGCTGTAACCTGCGCTGTAAAACCTGCCACAACCCGTGGACCATCGGGCGCTGCAACGACTGCGGCGACTGCGTGCCCCACTGTCCGCACGATGCACTGAACATTCAGGCCGGGCGCGTCTGGTGGCAGGAGAGTCAGTGCCAGCAGTGCGATACCTGCCTGCATCTGTGCCAGCAGCAGGCAACGCCAATGGCGCAGCGCCTGAGCGTGGAAGAGATCCTCGCGCAGGTCCGTAAAGCCGCCCCTTTTATTGAAGGGGTTACCGTGAGCGGCGGCGAAGCCACTACCCAGTTGCCGTTTTTGATCGCCCTGTTCACGGCGATCAAAACGGATCCCGCCCTGCGCCACCTTACATGTCTGGTGGACAGTAACGGTCTGCTGGGGGAAACCGGCTGGCAAAGACTGCTGCCGGTACTGGATGGCGCGATGGTGGATCTCAAGGCGTGGGGAAACGAACATCACCGCGTGCTGACCGGACGCGAAAACCCGCAGATTAAGCAGAGCATTCGCTGGCTGGCGCAGCATCAGCGGCTGGCGGAACTGCGTTTACTGGTGATCCCTGAGCAGTGCGATTATCTGGAGCATCTTAAGCCCCTGACGACATTTATCCTCGGGCTGGGGAATGTGCCGGTGCGCATTAACGCGTTTCACGCGCACGGGGTTTACGGCGAGGCGGCGTCATGGCGCAGCGCTACACCGGAGGACATCGAGCCGCTGGCGCTGGCGCTCGAAAAACAGCACATCACGGTGATCCGCCCGGCACTTTACCTATAGCGTGATGCCAAACAGCGCGCGGGTATTTTCCAGCAGCGCATCTGCAATCTCCGTTTCCGGCTCCTCACGCAGTTCACACAGCGTGGTAAACACGCGTGCCGCCTGTTCCGGGCGGTTCGGCTGTCCCTGAAAACCGTTTAATGGCATATCAGGAGCATCCGTTTCCAGTAACAGAGCAGACAGCGGTAACTGTGCCATTACGTCGCGCGTTTTGCTGGCCCGGGGATAGGTAATGGTACCGCCCACGCCAATCTTATAGCCCAGTTCAATAAAACGCTGCGCCTGCTGCAGGCTACCGGAGAAACCGTGCACTACCCCTTTTCGCGGCAGATCGATGCGTTTCAGGTGCATCGCCAGTTTGTCGTGCGTACGTCGTGAGTGGAGGATCACCGGCAGATCGTGACGCTTTGCCAGCCTGAGCTGGGCATCAAAGATCCTCTGCTGGCGTTCAAACTGCGGATTATCGCGATAGAGATCGAGGCCGATCTCACCCATCGCGACCAGTTTGTTTTCGCGGGTTTGCAGCGCCGCATCCAGTACGTCGAGATGTTCGTCCAGATGGTGTTCTATCACTATAGGATGCAGACCCAGCGCGGCATACAGCGCATCATGGCGGCGGGCGAGATCAAGCACGCGCTCGAATCTGTCCACTTCGATTGCAGGCACAATCATCGCGTGGATACCCGCCTGAGCGGCGCGCTCAATGCTCTGCGTCTCGTCCCCCGTAAACGGCGGAAAATCAAAGTGGCAGTGGGTATCAACAAAACGGTGCGTCACGCCAGATCCTCGTTATCCAGTAAAGCGTCATTCGCCTGCGGGACATCCACCAGTGGCACGGTCAGCGGATCGTTAGCCACAATCGCAGGCGGCGTAATAATGTGTTTGTGCCGGTGCAGCGGCGGTTGCTCTGCCAGCATTTTTCCAACCGTCGCCAGGAAGTAGCGTCCGCACAGTCGCCCCGTTTTATAATCTGCACGCAGCGCGGGAACACGGCTGCCGAGCGCCATACTGACCAGCGGTTTCGGCGGATAAATTTCAAAAATACGCAGCTTACCCGGCGGTTTTTCAATAAAGCGTTGCATCGCGCCGTAGGTGGTTTCATGCTGCTTCGCGATATTCACCAGCGGCTGCAGACTGCTGTCGCCCAGCCAGCGCTCCATCCGTTTAAACCACTGCGGCGTGTAGTACATTTGCGACGGCACAGTGCGGATCACCACAATGGTTTTCGCCCCCCGCCGGGCCGCTTCCTGCACCGGCACCGCGTCACTGATGCCGCCGTCGAGATAGCTGATGCCGTCCAGCAGCGCGCCGGTCCGATAAAAGCCGGGAATGGCGCTGGAGGCACGGATGATATCCAGCCAGTTCTCTTTTTGCGGAGAGAAATAGCCCGGGGAATAATCATCGCCCCGGCTGGCGCACATCCAGAACGCTTTGCCGCTATCAAACAGGCGTGCGGCGGTATCCATCGCCAGCGGCATCTGGCTGGAGGTGGATTCCAGCAGCCAGTCGAGATCGATCAGGTTGCCGCCCCGCACGAAGCGCACCGGGTTAAAAAATTCTTTCGCCGTGGTGTAGCGCATAATGACTTTTCGCGCGTAGCCAGGCTGGTTACAGACATAGGCAGACAGGTTCTGCGCCCCGGCAGACGTGCCGAAGTAAAGGTCAAACGGGTTGAATTGCGCGCGCATAAATTCATCCAGCACGCCGGCGGTAAAAATGCCGCGCTGCCCACCCCCCTCGCAAACCAGCGCAAGTTGACCAGCACGAAACGGTTTTAACGTCAGCGGCGCAATATTGCCGAGCGTAACGGGAATTCGTTGCCCCACCTCTGCTTTCCTGTTTTGATTATTTTCTCTCTCCACAGTAACGCACCCGACCAACAACGCAAATAAGAAAAAGCCAGTCATCACGACTGGCTTTTTTTTGTTTAAGGAATATTGCGTTTGCTACGGACGTCTGCGTCCCGTAAACAGGCTCACCAGGAACAGGATGATACCGACAACGAAGACAATTTTAGCTGCCCAGGCCGCTGTACCCGCCAGTCCGCCAAAGCCCAAAGCGGCGGCAATTAACGCGATAACCAGAAATATAATGCCCCAACGAAACATAAGCCTCTCCTTTACCATAGTTAATGTCGGCCGCTAAATATGAGCGCTCAGGTCACTCACCGGCGTTTTTCCAGAGTCATTTTTATTTCGCCCGCAGGGCTGGCCTGTCGGGCGAATCGTGCAGGTTTACTTCGTTTTCAGATCGTTTTTAACGCTTTTCACACCATCAATCGCTTTCGCAATGGATTCGGCGCGGTCAATTTGCGCCTGAGAATCTACCGTACCGGAAAGCTGAACCACACCGTCGGTGGTTTCCACTTTGACTTTACGCGATGGCACGATGTCGTCAGCTAACAGTTTAGCTTTGATTTCGCTGGTCGTAGCGGCATCGCCTGCATAGCCTTTCACCGACGCGTTTTTGCTGTCACGGACGTGCAGTTTGTCACTTACAGACGCAACGCCTTCAACACCCTTCGCCACTTTTACGGCCTGTTCGGCCTGGGCCTGGCTTTCAACAAAGCCGCTCAGGGTGACGACTTTTTGCTCGGTTTTTACGGAAATATCGGTGCTCTTGATAGCTTCATCATCTACCAGCGCGGCTTTCACTTTTGCTGTGATTGAGCTGTCATCCATGAAATTACCGACTTTATTCATAGAGCTATCGATTTTTTCCCCTGCGGTATTAGCGGTGTTTTGCGCTTTATCCATGGTGCTGGATTCCGCCAGAGCGGAGCCGCTTACCAGAACGCTACCCAATGTCACCGCCAGCAGAGTTTTAGAAATCTTCAGTCTTGTCATATTCATCGATGTATTCCTGTGTTTTGCCCGTTATTCGGGCTACATACTTCCTTAGTAGTTTTATATATTGCGAATAGACACACGGGCAAAATGGAGAACCTAAAGTCATGCATTGAACAGTTTATTCATCCACGCCCGGAGCTAAACACTGAGTTAAATATAGATCACTCTCACAGAGGTGCTTTCAGTTTCGGGCAAAAAACGAGCAAAAAGCGCGAAAATGCGATGAATTAAGAACATTCCGCAAGGGACTAATAAGACAGGAAATAAAGAAGAGCACGGCGGCTGCCGTGCTCTGAGAGGGGATTAGTGTTCGCGCGTTTTGCGGAACTGTACGTCAGGATAACGTTCCTGCGTCAGATTCAGGTTAACCATGGTTGGGGCGATATAGGTCAGATTATCACCGCCATCCAGCGCCAGCTGAACTTCATTCTTACGCTTGAACTCTTCGAATTTCTTCACGTCAGCACACTCAACCCAGCGCGCGGTCGCCACGTTAACCGATTCGTAAATCGCTTCCACGTTGTATTCGCTCTTCAGACGCGCAACCACCACGTCGAACTGCAGCACACCCACCGCACCCACGATCAGATCGTTATTCGCGATTGGACGGAAGACCTGCACAGCACCCTCTTCGGAAAGCTGCACCAGCCCTTTCAGCAGCTGTTTCTGCTTCAGCGGATCTTTCAGGCGAATGCGGCGGAACAGCTCTGGCGCGAAGTTCGGAATCCCGGTGAACTTCATCATTTCGCCCTGCGTGAAGGTATCGCCGATCTGGATGGTGCCATGGTTATGCAGACCGATGATGTCACCCGGATACGCTTCTTCCACGTGCGAACGGTCGCCCGCCATGAAGGTCAGCGCGTCGGAGATCACCACATCTTTACCGATACGCACCTGACGCAGCTTCATACCCTTTTCATACTTGCCGGACACCACGCGCATAAAGGCCACGCGGTCACGGTGTTTCGGGTCCATATTGGCCTGAATTTTAAAGACGAAGCCGGTGAACTTCTCTTCTTTCGCTTCCACTTCACGGGTGTCGGTTTTACGTGGCATCGGCTGCGGCGCCCACTCCACCAGACCGTCGAGCATATGGTCGACGCCGAAGTTACCCAGAGCAGTACCAAAGAAGACCGGGGTAATTTCGCCGCTCAGGAACAGCTCTTTATCGAACTCATGAGATGCGCCTTTCACCAGCTCCAGCTCGTCACGCAGCTGCGCAGCCAGCTCGTCACCCACCGCGGCGTCCAGATCCGGGTTATCCAGACCTTTCACGATGCGCACTTCCTGAATGGTGTGGCCTTTACCTGTCTGATACAGATACGTTTCGTCTTTATAAAGGTGGTAAACCCCTTTGAACAATTTACCGCAGCCAATTGGCCAGGTGATGGGCGCACAGGCAATCTTCAGCTCGTTTTCCACTTCATCCATCAGCTCCATCGGATCACGGATGTCACGGTCGAGTTTGTTCATAAAGGTGAGGATTGGCGTATCGCGCAGACGGGTCACTTCCATCAGCTTACGGGTACGGTCTTCTACACCTTTTGCGGCGTCGATCACCATCAGACAGCAGTCCACCGCCGTCAGCGTACGGTAGGTATCTTCGGAGAAGTCTTCGTGGCCCGGGGTGTCCAGCAGGTTCACCAGGCAGTCGTGATACGGGAACTGCATCACGGAGGTGGTAATCGAAATACCACGCTGTTTTTCCATCTCCATCCAGTCAGATTTTGCGTGCTGGCTGGAGCCACGGCCCTTTACGGTACCGGCGGTCTGGATGGCCTGTCCGAACAGCAGCACCTTCTCGGTGATGGTGGTTTTACCGGCATCCGGGTGCGAGATAATGGCAAAAGTGCGGCGTTTGGCCACCTCTTGCAGATAAGGAGACAACGTCATAATCAAATCTTCTTATATAAGCGCGACAGCAGGCCGCGCATCATGGAATATGAAAAATGCGGCTATTTTACCCATCAATGGGGGGCAGGCAATCATTGTTTACACAGGAGCTGCTCCAGTTCGTTCAACGACGTTACGGTCCAGGTTGGCTCAATACCTTCTGGCTTCATGCGGCCATGCGCATTCAACCAGACGGTGGACAGACCAGAATTCATGCCGCCCAGAATATCCGACTCTGCGGTATCACCCACCATCAGCACACGGTCGCGATCGGGGTTGCCGGCTTGCGCCAGTGCATAATCAAAAATACGCGGATCCGGCTTCGGCACGCCCACCTCTTCTGAGATCACCAGCGCGTCGAAATGATCGCGCAGGCCCGTGCGCTCAAGGCGAATCTGCTGCAGCGCGGTAAAACCGTTGGTGATGATCCCCAGTTTGACCTTGCCTTTCAGCGAATCAAGCAGGGAAACCGCCCCCGGCAACGGGGCGCAGATATCGGCCATCGCATTGAGGAATGCCTCGTTTAACGCGCCTGGACTTACATTTAACCGTTCGGCCCAGACATCGAAACGCTGGTGCTGCAGTTGTAACGCGGTGATGGCACCGTTCTGGTAATCCACCCACAGCGGTTTATTCACCGCCTGATAGTCCTGAAAATCTTCAGCGGTGAAAGTCACGCTATAGTCCAAAAACATCCGCTGTAGACCACCGAACGAATCGAACGTAAAGAGCGTTTCGTCGGCGTCAAAGAAAATCCAGTCCCATTTCATCGTTACAACCTTATTTTTCGTTATCCAATCGGCAGAGCCATAATAATGGCGTCTTCACGTCCCTCTGCGGTCGGGTAGTAGTTACGGCGAATTGTCGCCTCGTTAAAGCCTAAGCTTTCATAGAGCGCGATGGCGGCGACATTTGACGCGCGCACCTCCAGCCACAGGGTGAAAACGTCACGGGTTTCGAGCTCACGAATGAGATGCGTAAGCAGTTCTCTTCCCAGCCCACGGCGCTGAAACGCGGGATCCACCGCGATATTAAACAGCGTGGCCTCATCCAGAACGACCTGGGTTATCGCAAATGCGGCCAGGGTGCCGTCAACGTCCAGGCGGTAATTCAGATACCGTTCGCCCTGATTGCTGGCGAGTGTCTTTTCGCTCCACGGAAACGCATGGGCGCGTGTTTCAATCGCATACGCCGCAGGCAGATCAGGCGTCGTGAGGGAAGAAATCGTGTTCATATTCGCAGATTTGTTGCCATAGCGCGCTTCGCGCTTTTGGGTTGGCTTTCAGCTCTTCCAGCACGGGGGAGCTGATCTGGCTCCCGGAAAGGGATATGTCGTTTGTCTCGCCCATTCGCCAGCAGTTGCAATGGCTGTCAGGAGGAAGCATGGCGACCCTGTCCGGCGTCAGCTGTAAAACCTGGTCGGCCGTCAGCTTCAGGCTGCGAAGGACATCACCAATCAGGGCATCATTCAGGGCAGGCAGTTCTTCCGCCACCATCACCAGACGCACATGCGCAGGGATGGCGATGGCGATTTCACCCTGCAACGCCGTCGGGCGACGCAAGGCCCACTGGGTGATACCCAGCTGCTGTAACTGCCAGTCACGTCGGGATGTCATAGCGAAAACTCCTGTCTCTCAGGCGCGCAAATATAGCAAATGTGTCGAAAGTGCGCCATCTACCTACTATAATCCCCGCCTGAGTTTATTGAGGAACAATTCATGTCTGCATTTACCCCGGCAAGTGAAGTCTTGCTGCGTCACAGTGATGATTTCGAAGAAAGCCGTATTCTGTTTGCCGGAGATATGCAGGATGACCTGCCCGCGCGTTTCGACTGTGCTGAAAGCCGTGCCCACACCCAATACTACCACCACTGGCAGGTGCTGAGCCGCCAGATGGGCGAGCGCGCACGCTTTAGCCTGGTGGCGGAACAGAGTGATGTCGCTGACTGCGACACGTTGATCTACTACTGGCCGAAGAACAAACCGGAAGCGCAGTTCCAGCTGATGAATCTGCTCTCTCTGCTGCCGGTCGGGTGCGATATTTTCGTGGTCGGTGAGAACCGCAGCGGCGTGCGAAGCGCAGAGCAGATGCTGGAAGCGTACGCCCCGCTCAATAAAGTCGACAGCGCCCGTCGCTGCGGCCTGTATCATGGTCGTCTGGAAAACCAGCCTTCCTTTGATGCCGGGACATACTGGGATGCGTATCAGCTTGATGGCCTGACCATTAAAACCCTGCCGGGCGTTTTCAGCCGTGACGGGCTGGACGTGGGCAGTAAGCTGCTGCTCTCCACGCTGACGCCGCACACCAAAGGCAAAGTGCTGGATGTAGGCTGTGGTGCAGGGGTACTGGCCACGGTGCTGGCAAGCCACTCACCAAAAGTCCGCCTGACGCTCTGTGACGTCAGCGCGCCCGCAGTTGAAGCCAGCCGAGCGACGCTTGCCGCAAACGGCTTCGAAGGGGATGTCTTCGCCAGCAACGTCTTCTCTGACGTTACCGGTCGGTTCGACATGATTATTTCAAATCCGCCGTTCCACGATGGCATCGAAACCAGCCTTGAAGCAGCGCAAACGCTGATCCGTGGCGCTGTACGTCACCTGAACAGCGGGGGTGAACTGAGGATCGTCGCCAACGCGTTTCTGCCGTACCCAAAAGTGCTGGATGAAACCTTCGGCTTCCATGAAGTTATCGCGCAAACAGGCCGTTTTAAGGTCTACCGTACCGTGATGACGCGCCAGGCTAAAAAGTAATCCACGGGTATTGTTTGCCGGAGAAGTGCCATCCCCCTCCGGCCATTTTTGCAGCAATCAAAACAACGCGCGCATTTTTCTATTGACGTAAAGCTCAAAACATCTAGAATGCGCCTCCGTGGTTACGATACTTTTACAGTATCGATGGTATGCGAAGGTGGCGGAATTGGTAGACGCGCTAGCTTCAGGTGTTAGTGTCCTTACGGACGTGGGGGTTCAAGTCCCCCCCCTCGCACCATAAATCACGTTGATATTGCTCGCACTGGGCGAAGGTGGCGGAATTGGTAGACGCGCTAGCTTCAGGTGTTAGTGTTCTTACGGACGTGGGGGTTCAAGTCCCCCCCCTCGCACCAACGAGGCGATATCAAAAAGTAAGATAACTGTGCGAAGGTGGCGGAATTGGTAGACGCGCTAGCTTCAGGTGTTAGTGTCCTTACGGACGTGGGGGTTCAAGTCCCCCCCCTCGCACCAATTATCTTGCATCCCCTCTGAAGTCCTTCATGTTATTCCCTGTTATTTCAAACTCATCAGTATCACCAGAATTCCACTGACCAGCGCGACGCATGATGGCAACAAAACAAAGTGCCGTAATTGCTTATGCCAGATCATGGCTGAGGACATCAGCAACCCTGACACGATGATGGCTTTCCAGAGTTCAATGGAGAGATCGGCAAACATCAGACCGCCGAGGATGGCTCCCGGCAGTAATACCCCCCAACCACTTCCTAACACCCGGTTCAACATGGTTTGCCCTTTCGAATCGATAATGATAACCAATATCATATGACAAGCATTATCATTTGTCAGCACCGATAATTAAAAACCGTGGCCGTTTACCTTTCCCGTAATGACAGGCATTGTTTAAGGTGATAAATTGCCCACCTGTTAACTACTCATAAAGTTTCTCTGATAATTACTCGTTGATTTTTTTTGCTTCCATTATTGCGAAACAACACCCATTTATCTGTTTTAATTAAATTTTAATAAAAACGCACTACTATGACATCACAATCCTGGCGGTCTTTGGTCAACAGCAAATATCAATTATCGTTACGTTTATTTTTATTTTTGAACGCAACCTCAGCGGTGTTCTCGGTAACAAATCCGCTCTATTCTGTTCAGCTGTTATCTTTCCCCCTGCTGGCTATTTTTACGCTCAGCACCGGATTGCTGCTCTGGCACTGGCAAAAGAGTACCCGCAAGATAAATATTCCTGTGGTTTCAGCGATATTCGGTATTTTATGGGCCTGGCAAATCGCCTCAAAATTTTCGTTAATTACGCACGATCGGGCGACATATTTGATCATGGCGCTATTAACGGTGCTTTTTATCGGTTCGCTGGCATTCGCCATTAATATCAAAGCGTTTACGCTCCACTCATTACCCGCATTTATTGTCTGCCTGTGGTTAAGCCCCTCTGAACACTGGTTGAGAATGATCTACTCTTTCATTCTTCCGGTCGTGGCTATCGGCGTTCACCACGTACTACAAAGACGTAACGATCGCTTCGCTCAGGAGCTCCTCTCCCGGTTACTGGAAGAACGAGAAACCCTGACCGATCTCAGCATGATGGATCCGCTTACCGGCCTGTATAACCGTCGCGGCTTGCAAAGTCGACTGGAGAATCTGCCCGCGGTAGAAAACGGTGAACACTTTGTCCTGCTAATGGATATCGATCACTTCAAGGCCTATAACGACCACTACGGCCATATGATGGGTGACCAGGCGTTAATCCGTGTCTCGGCAGCCATTCGTGATGCCGTACGCTCGCGGGACATTGTGGCGCGGTTTGGCGGGGAAGAGTTTATGGTACTGCTGACGAACATCTCGCTGGAACATGCCCGCCAGACGGCAGAGCGCATTCGTCAGAAAGTGTACGACTTAAAAATCCCCCACATGTTCAATGAGCGCGTCGCGACTAACGTCACCATCAGCATTGGTATTGCCATTTTTGAGAATGAAGACGCAGAAGGCGCGCTGGAAAAAGCAGATAAAGCCCTCTACGAAGCAAAGCATCTTGGGCGGAATAACATTCTGCTCAGCGAAGAGCTACAGGCGGTTTAAGCACAGCATTCTCTCTCCAGGACAAAAGTCTTGCCATCGGTATGAGCAATAGTTAGGATTGGCAATCATTATCATTTAGATTTCTATCTATTATGGCCACTCATACCGTACAGACTGTTGAACCCCTCCTCTGGCGAGCCCGTCTCACCACGGGAGACTCTTCGCTTGCGGAAGCCATACGCGAAAAGATAGCGGCAACCCGTGCCCATCTGCTGGACTTTATCAAACTGGATGAGCCGCATCCGCACCACGCCATGACACTGGCACAGTGGCAGCAGCCGGCAAAACGCCAGTCGCTGCTGGCAACCTATTCTGACCATATCTATCGCAATCAACCCACCCTTACGCGGGAAAATAAGCCCCTGCTCTCTCTCTGGGCGCAATGGTATATCGGCCTGATGGCGCCTCCGCTTATGCTGGCATTGCTCACCCAGGAGACCATGCTGGATCTCTCCCCGGAGTATTTTCACGTTGAGTTCCACGAGACGGGGCGTGCGGCCTGCTTCTGGATCGATCTTCACGAAGACCCAACGGCCATGCATCTTTCTGCCACGCAGCGGATGGAGCGGCTCGTGACCCGCGCCCTGATGCCGGTGGTGAATGCTCTGGAAGAGACAGGTGAGATCAACGGGAAGCTTATCTGGAGTAATACCGGCTATTTAATCCACTGGTATTTGACGGAAATGAAGCCCCTGCTCGGTGATGAGAAGGTGGATGCCCTGCGTCAGTCCTTGTTCTTTACGAAACAGCTTGCGGATGGCCGCGATAACCCGTTATTCCGTACCGTGGTGCCGCGTGACGGGCTTCTGGTGCGCCGCACCTGCTGCCAGCGCTATCGCCTGCCGGACGTTCAGCAGTGCGGGGATTGTACGCTGAAGTAGTCGTACCCGGCCTGATGCCCTCACCCTGACCCTCTCCCACAGGGAGAGGGAACAAACACTAAAAACGGCAACTTATGTTGCCGTTTTGCTTTTACCTAGGCCACCTGCTGATTTTCCGCTTCCGCATTACGCTGCGCTTCTTCCGCTTCCTGCTCCAGCAGCTGCTTCTCGTACACTTTAAAGAACGGGAAGTAGATGATGGCTGAGACACACGCAAGCACCACTACCAGAATAGCCGCGCGGAAATCCCAGCCCAGCGCCCATGCGGCACCCACAGGCGCGGGTGCTGTCCATGGCACAACAGAGATCACGCGGCTTATCAAATCAAACTTCATTGCCGCCCAGGCCAGCACGGCGTTGACCATCGGTGCCAGCAGGAACGGAATAAAGAACACCGGGTTCATGACGATCGGCGTACCAAAAATGACCGGTTCGTTGATGTTAAAGATGCTCGGCACCACGCTCAGACGCCCGATTGAGCGCAGGTGCGCTGAACGGCTGCGCAGGTAGCAGAACACCAGCCCCATTGTCGCCCCCGAGCCCCCAATCACGATAAAGAACGTCCAGAACGCCTCCATAAAGATATGGGGAAGAGGCTGGCTTGCCGCCAGGGCGGTCTGGTTAGCCCCGAGATTGGTCAGCCAGAACATCTGCAGCATCCCGGAGACAATTGCCGCCCCGTGGATCCCTGCGAACCACAATAAATGACCAATCAACACCGCCAGCAGGATGGCAGGCAGAGAATCCGCAGCGGAAACCAGCGGTTTGAAGATTGACATAATGGCCTGCGGGATCAGCATGCCAAACTGAGATTGAATCAACAAACTCAGCGGATAGAGCGTCAGTACGACCACCAGCACCGGGATCAGCAGATCAAAGGAGTTTTTGATCATCGGAGGAACCTGGTCCGGCAAACGGATACCGATATTGTGCGCTTTGAGGAAACGCATCATCTCAACGCAGTAGATTGCTACCAGAATCGCGGTAAAGATCCCCGTACCTCCCAGGCTGTCTACGGGCAGCGTGCCTTTGGTCTTAGGTGCAGCCACCAGCAGAAACGCCATCAGCGACAGCATGGCGCACATGAACGGATCTAACTGATGCGATTTCACATAGTGTTTGCCGAGGTTATAGGCTATGGCCGCACAAATATAAATGGACATAATGCCCATCGTCATATCGAACGGCGTCAGGATCTGGCCTTCAAATTGCTTTGCCATGTCCAGCCAGGCGCGCGCGAAGCCCCAGGTGGTGTCTGGCGAAAACGGTGGGTAAGCAAACACTAACAAAAATGAACCGACAATCATGAAGGGCATCGCGGAGATAAACCCGTCGCGGATAGCCATAACATGACGCTGGGAAGAGATCCGCCCGGCAATGGGACTGACGTAATTTTCAACGAAACGGAATATCAGATTAAACGCAGCATGGTTGGCAGACATAGCAGATCTCCTGTCAGACGTTCGATACGGGCGCTTTCACGCCACACGTTGTTCCATAAATCAGCTTCACAACCTTGCTGGCTCGTGTACCAGCGGTACTGCTCAGACGGAATGGTTTCATAATGTGCTCTTATTATTGGATACAGGGGACGTTACGTCCTCAGTATTAATCTCTGATTCACGCTCTGCAACCGGTTACTGTAACCGGTTTCCGTGAATGTGAAGGCGATCCAGAAATCGGCCATGTAGGATATTTGTTACTTAAGAGATATTTACAGCAGATAAATTCTTATGACAGATTACGCAGGATATTTGTCAGGAGGAAACAATGAGTTTGCAGTCTGTACAGCAGTTTTTTGCCGACAACGCGCCGGATATAGAAATCATTGAACTGAGTCAAAGTACCGCGACCGTTGCGCTGGCTGCTGCCGCTCATCGCGTTGAGCCGGGTCAAATCGCCAAGACATTATCGCTAAAAGTAAAAAATGAGGTGATTCTGGTAGTGGCGAAAGGCGATGCGCGTCTGGACAACAAAAAACTGAAAGATACCTTTGGTGCAAAAGCGCGCATGCTCAGTAGTGATGAAGTGGTGACGATTACAGGCCATCCCGTCGGGGGAGTCTGTCCGTTCGGGCTGGAAAACCCACTTTCTGTTTACTGCGATATTTCGTTAAAACAGTACGCGGAAGTGCTGCCCGCCGCAGGTGCCATCCACAGCGCCGTGCGCATTTCTCCAGACCGGATGGCTGAGCTGACGTCCGCAAAGTGGGTCGATGTATGCATTTAATTGATGTGCCAGAATGTATCTGGCGCATCAAAAAATCACCGATTATAAAAATGCCGGCGAGCCTGACACCGAACAGCGCATGTCTCTTGCCGGAAGATGGGTAAGAATATCCGCCGCATCAAGCAACCCTACGTCAGAATTCACCCCCAGTTTCACCATCGCATTAAACTTGTGCGCGCGGATGGTTTTAATATTGCGTTCAAGTTGTGTCGCGATTTCAGGAATGGAAAACCCGAAAGACATATACCGCAATATCGCCCGCTCCGTTGGGCTTAACAATCTGTTTTGATTGACATACCAGTGGTTCAGCATATTGTCATTGATATGATGCGTCTCTCTCAATAGCACCACCAGCTCCTCCTGCAGGTGGCTCAGCGGTACCGATTTACTCACAATGCCATGCAGACGAGAAGGCGACAGATGGCTTATCAGGCGCGCTTCCATGTCATCAGACGCAAGTACAATTCGCTGAATATCACTATGGGTGAAAGCGAGATCCCGCAGGGAAGCCAGGCAGTTACGACGCTCCTCACGCGCATCCGAGAGCGAATAGATCACCGAGAAAAAAGAGATATTGGTCAGCGCCTTTTTAAAGCTTTCGAACTGACTGAAGAGGTGCAGTCGATAATGGCTGAGCATCGGCATCGCAAAAAGATGCTGCAGCCCAACGGCACTCATTGTGCAATTTTCGATGACAGCGATATGTCCTGGTGTATCGGTTTTTTCCATTCCTCATACTCTCCATAGGCTGACATTAAACTCAGCTCTCTCATTCCCTGTGCACTGTTAATCCAGGCGTACATATCGGCATTGCTGCGCAGCGACAACCGTCGCATCGCACTGTTTTTCTGCGCACTGATTGTTTTGTTGCTCTTCTTGAGCAAGGTAGCAATTTGGTTAATTCCCCAACCCTTACCTAGCAGGCGTAACACTTTGCGTTCAGAGTGGGTCAGCGCAACAAACGGTTCGTCTTCGGTTTCCGCCTCGGCGGGTTCAGGAGACAATAACGTCTGGCTTATCCGCTCCGCCCGCTCGCTACCTGCACGAATAGCATTAATCACGCCTTCAATCGGCTCCATTTCTGAAAGCAACGTGCTTTCCGGGCGCATAAGCAGTTCCACTGCAATGGGATAAAGGGGACGAGAGACCATAAAAATCCAGTGAATATCCCGGTATTGGTTCAGTAAGTTGTAATATTCTTCTAACGTTCCCCGGGGTTTCCTGTATTCACCTGAAATATCAGCAATAATGACATTAGCCCGGCGAAGCTGAAGTAACGTTAACTCCTGCAGCGAACGACAATAAGTCAATTCAAATTCTGGGAAATGGTTTGCCATAACGCTGCCTAACCCGTTTTGCATAACGGGTACCCTGCTGATAACTACGCCATGTTTACCATTCAATGACAACATAGACCCTCCGTGTCCATTTTTCATTTGATGAGTAGCGTCTAAACGCATCAAGATTTATGTTTTTTCGTCCCTGAGTGTAGACTGATTAATACAAGCAGAAGATGAGATATGTTCTTAGCTTAAGAAAGGCCTAAAACAACGCTAATATCTCACAAAGCGCAATTAAATTTAATTGCAAGAGCATTAAAATAATGAAAATATAAAATAAGAATAACTTAATATAAATATTCTATATTTCGACTCATACAAATTCATCGTATTTATATTTAAACCTCATTCTTTTTCGCGAACCGGGCTGCAACTGTTTGCAGGAATCTTGATCTGACCCAGAGCAAGGGATACCGCACTCTGTGCTAAAAGTAAGCATCAGGGGCCAACAGGCAAGCGACTCACCAACACTTCGGGACACTACATGCAGGCAGAAATATCGATGCAGCGTGCCACCACGCGGCTGTGTATTCAGTGCGGACTTTTCCTGCTCCAGCACGGGGCGGAAAGCGCCCTGGTCGAGGAGCTTTCGACGCGTCTGGGGCTGGCATTGGGGATGGATAGCGTCGAAAGCGCGATTTCATCGAACGCTATCGTGCTGACCACCATCAAAGATGGCCAGTGCCTCACCTCTACCCGTAAAAACCACGACCGCGGCATTAATATGCATGTGGTAACCGAAGTGCAGCACATCGTCATTCTGGCTGAACATAAGCTACTCGACCTGAAAGAGATAGAAAAACGGTTCAACCAAATTAAACCCCTACGTTATCCGCGCTGGCTGGTGGTGTTGATGGTGGGGTTATCGTGCGCCTGTTTTTGTAAGCTCAATAAAGGGGGCTGGGACGGCGCGTTCGTGACCTTCTGCGCCAGCAGCATCGCCATGTATGTACGCCAGGTACTGACGCACCGGCAGTTACACCCACAAATTAACTTCTGCATCACCGCGTTTGTTGCCACCACGGTGTCGGGGCTGCTGCTGCGCCTGCCGCAGTTTGCCAACACGCCTACCATCGCCATGGCCGCCAGCGTGCTTCTGCTGGTTCCGGGCTTCCCGCTGATTAACGCCGTTGCCGATATGTTTAAAGGGCACATCAATACCGGTCTGGCTCGCTGGGCGATTGCCAGCCTGCTTACGCTGGCAACCTGTATCGGCGTAGTGATGGCCATGACGCTGTGGGGGTTACGCGGATGGGCGTGATAACGTTTCTGCTGGCACTGATGCAGGACATGATCCTGGCCGCCATTCCCGCCGTCGGCTTTGCGATGGTCTTCAACGTCCCGCAGCGCGCTTTGCCATGGTGTGCGCTGCTGGGCGCCATCGGTCATGGCTCGAGAATGATCATGATGACCGCTGGTTTTAACATCGAGTGGTCAACTTTTATGGCCTCCATGCTGGTCGGCAGCATTGGTATTCAGTGGTCGCGCTGGTATCTGGCGCACCCTAAGGTATTCACCGTCGCGGCCGTCATCCCGATGTTCCCCGGCATTTCAGCCTATACGGCCATGATTTCAGCGGTAAAAATCAGCCACTTTGGCTACACCGAGCCACAAATGATCCTGCTTCTGAGCAACTTTCTTAAGGCCTCATCTATTGTTGGCGCACTCTCTATCGGGTTGTCGATCCCGGGGCTGTGGCTTTACCGCAAACGCCCGCGCGTTTGATGTTTGTGTTATTTCGCTGCCATGGGGATAATCTTTCTATTCCGTTTAGTGACGATAAGGAAAGGATGTGGCAAACCCTGGCAGCGAACTCCCTGAGCACAGTGAAGAATCCAGCCTGAAGGAAAAAATCTTTCAGAGCGCTATCGCCCTTTTTGCTGAATATGGGTTGAACGGCGCCCGCATGGAGCAGATCGCAGAGAAAGCAGGCACCACGAAACGGATGGTGGTTTACCATTTTAAGAACAAAGAAAATCTTTACCTTCTCGTTCTTGAGTACGTCTACACCCGGATCCGCGCCAGTGAAAAAGCGCTCAGCCTTGCAGACATACCGCCGGTTGAAGCGCTGGTGCACCTGGTGGAAGCCACCTTTGACTACCACGCAGACCACCCGGATTACATTCGTATTATCTGCATGGAGAACATGCAGCGTGGTCGCTTTATGCAGCAATCCAGCTACCTGCGCCAGGTCAACCGCAGCGCGCTCGATCTGCTCGACGATATCCTGCGGCGCGGAAAAGAAAAGCAGCTGTTCAGCCAGTCGGTTGACCCGCGGGATCTTCACCGCCTGATCAGCAGCTTCAGCTTCCACTATGTTGCCAACAGCTACACCTTTACGCTGCTGTTTGAAGAGGGAGCAGACGAGCAGGCTCAGCGCCAGCACTACCGGAAAATGGCCGTTCAGGTGGCGCTTCGTTATACCTGTCCATAAAATTGCTTGCAATTATATCGCGCACTATCTATATTCAACTCATGAACGCAAAAACGAACGACACCACCAACGCGCTTCTGCTGGATAACCAGCTCTGTTTTGCCCTCTATTCGGCAAACCTGGCGCTTAACAAGCTGTACCGGCAACTGCTGGCGCCGCTTAACCTGACCTACCCGCAATACCTGGTGATGCTGGTACTGTGGGAGCAGGATGACATTACGGTGTCGGACATCGGTGAGCGGCTGTTCCTTGACTCTGCCACCCTGACGCCGCTGTTGAAGCGTCTGGAAAGCGCCGGGCTGATCAACCGTCAGCGTTCGCGTAAAGATGAACGCCAGGTCGCCGTCACGCTGAGCGACGCGGGACGTGAGCTGCAGCAGCAGGCCTCCGGGATCCCCCACGCGGTGGGATGCGCAGCGCAATGTGACACTGACACCATGCTGGCACTCAAGCAGCAGCTTGAACTTTTGCGACATCAGTTACATCACGCGTAAGGCTATACTTTACGCGTATTTATTTACCCCAATACATCGCGCGCTATTTAATAGCACGCACTAACGTAAGATGAGGAACCTGCCATGTCTTTAGAAAAAGTTGTCTACACTGCCAAAGCAAAAGCGACCGGAGGCCGTGACGGCCGCGCAACCTCTTCCGATGGCGTCCTGGACGTCAAACTGGGTGTGCCAAAAGAAATGGGCGGCATGGGGGGCGAAGTGACCAACCCTGAACAGCTGTTTGCTGCCGGCTACTCTGCCTGTTTCCTGGGGGCGATGAAATTTGTGGCTGCGCGCGACAAATTTACGCTGCCAAAAGAGGCCTTCATTGAAGGTGAAGTGGGCATTGGTCCACTGCCAACCGGTTTTGGTATTGAAGCCAAACTGAACATTCACGTTGAAGGTATGGATCCTGCAGAAGCCAAAAAACTGGTGGATGCCGCGCACATTGTGTGCCCGTACTCTAACGCGACCCGCGGCAACATCGACGTGACCCTGAATATCATCGCGTGATAAATGCCTGATGGCGCTGCGCTTATCAGGCCTACGACTGTAGCCCCGGTAAGCGCAGCGCCACCGGGGAAATCCCCTCCATTCCCTCATCCTCTCTGTGCTACCATAAGCCCATATCACGCCCGTAGTAATCAGTAGAGAAAGCGTTATGTCCTCCAGAATTCTGACCACCAGCATTGCTGGTATTGATGCCTTTATGCGCGATCCCCGCGGTGTGTTGACGCACGCCGAAGGCGGCACGCTTGCAGTGTTGGCCGATAACGCCCCGGCGTTTTACGCCCTCACCCCGGAGCGTCTGGCGCAGCTTCTGGAGATAGAAGCGCGGTTGTCGCGCCCGGCAAGTGACGTCACGCTCGATAACCAGTTCTTTGAAGAGCCGGGTAACGCCCCCGTCACGGTGCCGATGGGGAAATTTGCCCTGTACGCGGGCTGGCATCCGGATGTGGATTTCCAGCGGCAGGCGGCATTGTGGGGCATTGCGCTGACGCAACCGGCTACCCCTGAGGAGCTTGCCGCCTTTATTGCCTGGTGGCAGGCAGAAGGCAAAGTCTTTACCCACATTCAGTGGCAGCAAAAGCTCGCCCGCCATCTGCAAATTAACCGCGCCAGCAATAACGGCCAGCCAAAACGCGATATCAACGCTTTTTCAGAACCGGATAAACAGATCCCTAATGGATTCCGAGGTGCGAAATGAAAAACGTCGGCGACCTGATGAAACGACTGCAAAAGATGATGCCAGCCAATGTGAAACCTGCCTTCACAACGGGTGAAGAACTTCTGGCGTGGCAAAAAGAACAGGGTGAGATCCGCGCTGCCGCCCTCGCCCGCGAAAACCGGGCGATGAAAATGCAGCGTACCTTTAACCGCTCCGGTATTCGCCCCCTGCATCAGAACTGCTCATTCGATAACTATAAAATTGAGACCCACGGGCAGATGAACGCCCTGGCCGCCGCCCGGCAGTACGTGGACGAATTCGACGGCAACATCGCCAGCTTTATCTTCAGCGGTAAGCCCGGCACCGGTAAAAATCACCTGGCCGCCGCCATCTGCAACGAACTGCTTCTGCGCGGGAAATCGGTGTTAATCATTACCGTGGCCGATATCATGTCTGCCATGAAAGACACCTTCAGCAACCGTGAAACCAGCGAAGAGCAGCTGCTTAACGATCTGAGCAATGTGGATTTGCTGGTTATTGACGAGATTGGTGTTCAAACCGAATCCCGCTATGAAAAGGTGATCATTAACCAGATTGTCGATCGCCGCTCTTCTTCCAAGCGTCCCACCGGCATGCTGACCAACCACAATATCGACGAGATGACCCGCTTACTGGGCGAGCGCGTGATGGATCGCATGAAGCTGGGCAACAGCCTCTACGTCATCTTTGACTGGGAAAGCTATCGCAGCCGCGTCACCGGTAAAGAGTATTAAGACAGTTCCAGGAATCGCCGCCGGAGCGGAGGTATATACTGGACCTCTGCCGGCCCAAAACGGACCTTTTTGAGAAAGCCATTATGAAAAAACAGATTCTTTTCAGCACACTTTTAGGCGCCCTGCTGGTCACCGGCATGGCCCATGCCGCGTCATGGCAGGAGTCCCTTTCCAGCGCCGCCAGCGAACTCACCAAAGAGAGCGGCAGCACTCAGGGCGGGCTGTCAGCCTCTTCCCTCACCAGCCTGCTGGGCAATAGCTCCCAGAGTCTGAGTGCCGGCACAATGAACAACGCAGCAGGCATCCTGGAATACTGTGCGAAGCAAAAGCTGGCTTCCGTGACCGATGCGCAAAATGTGAAAAACCAGGTGCTCGGTAAGCTGGGTCTGGACACCCAGGAGCAGAAAGCCGACACCAACTACATGGACGGCATTCAGGGTCTGCTGAACGCGCAAAATGGTCAGCAGCTGAATCTGAGCACCCTTGGCAACTCATCTCTGGCGAAACAGGTGAAAACCAAAGCCTGCGATCTGGTGCTGAAACAAGGCGTTAATTTCATCTCCTGATCGGCCCCATTTCCTGCCACAACACGCCGCGTTTAATACGTTAGTCTTGCAACGCGGCGTGAAACCGGCATTTTCCCCTTCTGCCCTCGTCTCAGCATCCGTACAGCAGGATGCGACCGCCTTCAAAAAAACGATTTTCTAAACCAATTCCTAACAACGGCACACTTTCGTGACACTAAAATTGCAGCTTAGCGACATCGCCATTACATTGTATTACCCAAAAAATAATCAATTAGCCAGCGAAGCACCTGGCGTCATGAGGATATGCTGTTGTCAGAGTTAATGTCCCTTGCCCTTTTTCTGGCCTCCATCGGCGTTTACGCCTGGAAAGCTGGCCGTAATACCTGGTGGTTTATCGCCACGCTGGTGGTGCTCGGCATTTTTATTGTTTTAAACATTACGCTCTACGCCAGCGATTACTTTACCGGAGACGGGATAAACGATGCGGTGCTCTACACCCTGACCAATAGCCTGACGGGCGCGGGCGTGGGTAAGTATATCCTCCCCGGTCTGGGGCTGGTGCTGGCGCTGGTGACCATTTTTGGCGCGCTCGCCTGGGTGCTGCGCCGCCGCCGTCATCTTCCGCACCACCATGGCTACAGCCTGCTGGCGCTTTTCCTTGCGCTGGCCTCCGTGGATGCCAGCCCGGCATTTCATCAGATCACCGAGCTGGTGAAATCCCAGTCGCGCGACGGTGATCCGGATTTCGTGGCGTACTATAAAGAGCCATCGAAAACGATAGCCAACCCGAAGCTTAATCTGGTGTACATCTACGGTGAGAGTCTGGAGAGGACCTATTTCGATAACGACGCCTTCCCGAACCTGACGCCGGATCTGGGCGCGCTGAAAAACGAAGGCCTCGACTTCAGTCACACCATGCAGCTGCCCGGCACCGACTACACCATTGCCGGAATGGTTGCCTCCCAGTGCGGCATTCCTCTGTTTGCCCCCTTTGAAGGCAACGCCTCAGCTTCAATGTCGAGCTTCTTCCCGCAGAATATCTGCCTGGGCGACATCCTGAAAAACTCCGGTTACGAGAACTATTTTGTCCAGGGGGCCAACCTGCGCTTTGCCGGAAAAGATGTGTTCCTGAAATCACACGGGTTTGATCATCTGTACGGCTCAGAAGAGTTAAAAACGACCGTCGCCGACCCCACTTACCGCAACGACTGGGGCTTCTACGACGATACCGTGCTGGAGGAGACCTGGAAAAAATTCGAAGAACTGTCCCGCGCCGGGAAACGCTTCTCCCTCTTTGCCCTGACGGTAGATACTCACCATCCTGACGGTTTCGTCTCGCGCACCTGCAAGCGCAAACGCTACGACATTGACGGCAAAGATAATAAATCCTTCAGCGCCGTCACCTGTAGCCAGGAGCATATCGCCGCCCTTGTTCAGAAAATCAAAACCTCACCCTGGTTCAAAAACACGGTGATCGTGGTCTCTTCAGACCATCTGGCGATGAAAAACAGCGCGTGGGATCAGCTGAACAAACAGGATCGCAGCAACCTGTTCTTCGTTCTGCGCGGCGACAAACCGCAGCAGGAGGTAATCGCCACCAAGCGTAATTCGATGGATAACGGTGCCACGGTGCTGGATATTCTTGGCGGTGACAACTTTATTGGTCTGGGCCGCAGCACGCTGTCGGGACAATCGCTGTCCGAAGTGTTCCTCAACATGAAGGAAAAAATCCTCGCCTGGAAGCCGGATATCATTCGTCTGTGGAACTTCCCGAAAGAGATGAAAGACTTCACTATCGATCAGGATAAAAAAACGATCGCCTTCTCAGGCAGCCACTTCCGGCTGCCGCTGCTGCTGCGCGTGCCGGATAACCGCGTTGAGCCGCTGCCCGAAAGCGAATACTCGGCGCCGCTGCGCTTCCAACTGGCGGAGTTTGCCCCGCGTGATAACTTTGTCTGGGTCGATAAGTGCTACAAAATGGGCCAGCTCTGGTTGCCGCCGCTGGCGCTGTCGACGGACTGGTGCGTCTCTCAGGGGCAGCTTGGCGGGGAGCAAACCGTGCAGCACGTGGATAAGCCAGTATGGAAGGGCAAAACCGCCTTCAGGGATACGGTTATCGATACCGCCCGCTATCAGCGCAACATTGATATGCTGAAAATCGTCGACAACGATATTCGCTATAAAGCCGACAGCTTTATCTTCAACGTCGCCGGTGCGCCGGAAGAGGTTAAACAGTTCAGCGGTATCTCTCGTCCGGAGTCCTGGGGACGCTGGTCCAACGCACAGCTGGGCAATGAGGTAAAAATTGAGTATGCCCACCCCTTGCCGCAGAAATTCGACCTGGTGATCACCGCCAAAGCGTATGGCGCTAATGCTAACCGCCCTGTTCCGGTACGGGTGGGCGACAGCGAGCAGACGCTGACCCTTGGCAACGAAGTCAGCACCACCACGCTGCATTTCGATAATCCTTCACGGAGTAATACCCTGGTGATTGTGCCGCCAGAGCCGCAATCCACCAATGAAGGCAATATTCTCGGCCACTCACCGCGCGAGCTCGGGATTGGCATGGTCGAAATTAAAATCGTGGGTAACGCAGGCTAATGCGTGTCGGCCTTAACATCACCGTTCGCCCAACACGCCCCGGTGACGTCACCGCCCTGCCCGCCATAGAACGCGCAGCGGGCGAGCGTTTCCGGGATTACCCGGAACTCGCCTGGCTTGCAGAGGGCGAGGTCATTTCCGCTGAGCAGCATCTCGACTACGCCGAACGCGGACTGAGCTGGCTGGCGCTGGCCAACGACCAGCCGGTCGGTTTTATCCTCGCAGAATTGCACGTTTCGTCGCTGTTCATCGTGGAGCTTTCGGTGCATCTGGACTGGCAGGGAAAAGGGATCGGCCGACGGCTCATCGCCTGTGTCGCTGACCAGGCCCGCAAAAGGGGGCTGGCATCGCTGACGCTGACAACCTTCCGGGACGTGCCGTGGAATGCGCCGTTCTATGCGCGGCTGGGGTTTGAAATGATAACGACGCTGACGCCTGAACTGCGTGAAAAACGCGAAGAAGAGATGGCGCACGGTTTAGCGTATGACGCTCGCTGTGCCATGCGCCTGCCTCTGTAATATCGTCCGACGGCGCACCGTCATTGCGTAGGCCGGGTAAGGCGTAGCCGCCACCCGGCACCACGCACGGCGTTAGAAGGTTTCCCAGTTATCGCCCGCATCCGCGGTCGCCGGTTTACGCATCACCACCGGTGCAGCAACGCTTTTGGCTGCGGCAAACTCACGTGCTTTCATCTGCTCCTGCTGAATACGGAACACCGCGACGGCCTGCGTCAGGCGGCTCGCCTGCTCTTCCAGCGCCGCAGCGGCAGCAGCAGACTCTTCCACCAGCGAGGCGTTCTGCTGAGTCACGCGATCCATCTCCGCCACCGCCAGACCAACCTGATCGATACCGCGGCTCTGCTCATCAGAGGCAGAGGCGATTTCGCCCATGATATCGGTCACGCGGGTCACCGCATTAACGATTTCACCCATCGTTTCACCGGCGCTTTCCACCAGCGTTGAGCCCACTTCCACACGACCGACGGAGTCTTCAATCAGGCTCTTGATCTCACGGGCAGCCTGGGCACTGCGCTGGGCCAGGTTACGTACTTCACCTGCCACGACGGCGAATCCGCGACCCTGCTCACCCGCACGTGCAGCTTCAACCGCCGCGTTCAGTGCCAGAATGTTGGTCTGGAAGGCAATACCGTCAATCACGCTGATAATATCGGCGATTTTCTGCGAACTGCCCGCGATGTCGCGCATGGTTTGCACCACGTTATCCACCACTTTCCCGCCCTTCTGTGCGGTTTCAGACGCACTCAGCGCCAGGTTGCTCGCCTGGCGGGCATTCTCGGCGTTCTGCTTCACGGTCGCCGTCAGCTGCTCCATGCTGGCTGCGGTCTCTTCCAGGGAAGCGGCCTGCTGTTCAGTACGGGAAGAGAGATCGTTATTGCCCATCGCGATTTCGCTCGCGCCGCTGTAGATGGCGTTTGCGCCGTTACGCACGTCACCAACTGTACGCACCAGTTCGCTCTGCATATGACGCAGCGAGTCGGCCAGTTCACCCATCTCGTTAGCGCCTTCCACTTCAATGCGCTTCACCAGATCGCCGCTGGCGATATGGCGGATGTTGTCGATGAGACGGGTCAGCGGAGAGATCAACGCCTGCTTGATACCCAGCCACACGCCCACGATGACCACCAGCACAACCATCAGCACGCTGATCAGCACCCAGATCGCCTGGCTGTAAGAGCTGTTGCTGTTTTCCACCGCCATCTGATACAGCTTGTCGTTCTGCAGCAGGTAGTTCACATACTGCTTCTCAAAACCATCCTGATAGCTCTGGGTAGGCTGATCGAAGAAAGCGTTAATTTTGCCTGCCCCCAGCAGTTGAATCAGCTCCGCCAGCGCGCCGTGATAAATATCGTAGTTACGCTTAATTTCCATCGCTTCAGCGTCGCTCTGACGCGGATCGCGCGGCAGGGCTTCGTAGGCGGCCCAGTTTTTTTCCGCCTGTTTCAGTGACACAGAGGCAATTTGCATCAGATCGTTCACGGTCGCGCCGCTGCCGATATTGTTCTGATCCATCATGTAGCGGATGCCCGCGCGGTTCAGGGTGTTACGGGTTTGCAGCAACGCCACCCAGCTGGCGTTCAGCGTGGATTGTTGCTGGCGAATGGTTTGCAGGACGGTGAAATTCTCTTTGTCATGCTTCAGGGCATTGAAGAAAAGACCACCGGAGGTCAGTTGTAAAAGGCCAAATATCGCTAAAACCAGCATTAAGCTGGTGACAATCTTGATACGGTTTAACATGTTTTCTCTTCCTTCAGACAGATACAGAATTTTCGGCCTGGAAAGGGAAAACTTTACGAAAATCATCCTTTAATTTGTGGTTTTTACTCTTCGTCACGCGCTGCGTTATGGCGGTTTCCCAGCGCGATAAACTCCTCAAGCAGCGCCGTCAGCTGTTTCATCTTCTCCGGCGTATATTCCGCCTCTATCTGCTGGTACGCCTCTTCCACCTGCGCCTGAGCGTGCTCGTACAGCGCGTTGCCCTCTTTGGTCAGCGACACGTACAGTTTGCGCTGGTCATTGACCGGTTTTAAGCGCAGCACCAGACCGTCGCGCTCCATGCGCGTCAGAATGCCCGTCAGGCTCGGGCGCAATATGCAGGTCCGAAACGCCAGATCGTGAAAATCCATCGAGGGATGTTCAGCCAGTACACGCACAATGCGCCACTGCTGCTCGGTCAGGTTATGCCGCTTCACAATTGGTCGGAAGTAGGACATTGCCGCTTCCCGCGCCTGCAACAGGGCGATAGTTAAAGAATCATGCATAGCCACTCCCGCTTATTGTTAACAAGTAAACAATTCAAAATCGCTGTTTTAATCAACTGCTTTTTGACCATCGAAAAGTCTAACAGAAACAACAGCACTTCATTAACACGATGATAAATATATCATTTCAAACGAAAATGTAAATTTATTGTTATTCATATCACAAATATTTCACTTCTGATTGCGAAATAATCAGCAAAAGCATAAAACCAGATCATTAACATATTAACAAAATCAACGCCGGCGTTCCGGCCTGAGGAGTATGTCAATGAAAGGTACCGTTTTTGCCGTGGCGCTGAACCACCAAAGCCAGCGCGACGCCTGGGCTGAGGCGTTTGAAAAAGCCCCCTACAACACCCCGCCAAAAACCGCGGTGTGGTTTATCAAGCCACACAACACGGTGATCCGCGCAGGTGAACCCATCCCGTTCCCGCAGGGTGAGACGGTGCTGAGCGGCGCAACCGTCGCGCTGGTGGTGGGCAAAACGGCCAGCAAAGTTCGCGTCGAGGACGCGGCGGCCTACATCGCCGGGTACGCGCTGGCCAACGAGGTAAGCCTGCCGGAAGAGAGCTTTTATCGCCCGGCAATCAAAGCCAAATGCCGGGACGGGTTTTGTCCGCTGGGTGAGCTGGTCGCCGTCGACAACGTGGATAACCTGACTATCATCACTGAAATCAACGGCCGCGAAGCGGACCACTGGAACACCGCCGGGCTACAGCGCAACGCCGCCGAACTGCTGAGCGCCCTGAGCGAGTTCGCGACCCTGAATCCGGGCGATGCGATCTTGCTCGGCACGCCGCAAAGCCGCGTCGAGATCCGCCCGGGCGATCGGGTACGCATTCTGGCGGAAGGGTTCCCGGCACTGGAAAACCCGGTGGTGGATGAACGCGACGTGGCGATGGCTCAGGGCGCGCACCCTCACCCCACGCTGTTCGCCCTCGGCCTGAACTACGCCGATCACGCCAGCGAGTTGGCATTCACGCCACCGACCGAGCCGCTGGTATTTATCAAAGCGCCCAATACCTTCAACGGCGACAACCAGACCTCGGTACGCCCGGACAACGTTGAGTACATGCACTACGAGTCGGAGCTGGTGGTGGTCATCGGCAAAACCGCGCGTAAGGTCAGTGAAGCCGAGGCGATGGATTTTGTTGCCGGCTACACGGTCTGTAACGACTACGCCATTCGCGACTATCTCGAAAATTACTACCGCCCGAATCTGCGGGTCAAAAGCCGCGACGGGTTAACCCCCATCAGCCCCAACATCGTGCCAAAAGCAGCCATTCCCGATCCGCATAACTTAACCCTGCGCACCTTCGTCAACGGTGAATTACGTCAGGAAGGGACCACGGCGGATCTGATCTTCAGCATCCCATACCTGATTGCATACCTGAGCGAATTCATGACTCTGCAGCCGGGCGACATGATCGCCACCGGCACGCCAAAAGGACTGTCCGACGTGGTACCGGGGGATGAAGTGGTGGTGGAAGTGGAAGGCGTGGGTCGCCTGGTAAACCGGATTGTGAGTGAGGAGACGGCAAAATGAAAAAGATTAATCACTGGATCAACGGCAAAAACGTGGCGGGAAGCGACTACTTCCACACCACCAATCCGGCCTCCGGCGAGGTGCTGGCAGAAGTCGCCGCCGGCGGGGAAGCGGAAATCCATCAGGCCGTGGCGGCAGCAAAAGAGGCTTTCCCAAAGTGGGCCAACCTGCCGATGAAAGAGCGTGCGCGTCTGATGCGTCGCCTGGGCGATCTGATTGACCAGAACGTGCCGGACATTGCCGCGATGGAAACCGCCGACACCGGCCTGCCCATCCACCAGACCAAAAACGTGCTTATCCCGCGCGCCTCGCACAACTTTGAGTTCTTCGCCGAAGTGTGCCAGCAGATGAACGGCAAAACCTACCCGGTTGACGACAAGATGCTGAACTACACCCTGGTGCAGCCGGTGGGCGTCTGCGCGCTGGTGTCGCCATGGAACGTGCCGTTTATGACCGCTACCTGGAAGGTCGCCCCATGCCTGGCGTTGGGGAATACCGCCGTGCTGAAGATGTCTGAACTCTCGCCGCTGACCGCCGACCATCTGGGCGAACTGGCGCTGGAGGCGGGTATTCCGGCGGGCGTGCTGAACGTGGTGCAGGGCTATGGCGCCACGGCAGGCGATGCGCTGGTGCGCCATCACGACGTGCGGGCCGTCTCCTTCACCGGCGGCACCGCCACCGGGCGCAATATCATGAAAAACGCCGGGCTGAAGAAATACTCCATGGAGCTGGGCGGCAAATCCCCGGTGCTGATTTTTGAAGATGCCGACATTGAGCGCGCGCTGGACGCCGCCCTGTTCACCATCTTCTCCATCAACGGCGAGCGCTGCACCGCGGGCTCGCGCATTTTCATCCAGCAGAGCATCTACCCGGAATTCGTCAAACGCTTCGCCGAGCGCGCCAACCGCCTGCGCGTGGGCGATCCGACCGATTCGAACACCCAGATTGGCGCACTGATTAGCCAACAGCACTGGGAGAAAGTCTCCGGCTATATCCGCCTGGGCATTGAGGAGGGCGCGACCCTGCTGGCGGGCGGCCCGGACAAACCGGCCGACCTGCCTGCGCACCTGAAAGGCGGTAACTTCCTGCGCCCGACGGTGCTGGCGGATGTCGACAACCGCATGCGCGTGGCGCAGGAGGAGATCTTCGGCCCGGTAGCATGCCTGCTGCCGTTCAAGGATGAAGCGGAAGGGCTACGCCTGGCCAACGACGTGGAGTACGGCCTGGCGTCGTACATCTGGACCCAGGACGTCAGCAAAGTGCTGCGTCTGGCGCGCAATATCGAAGCGGGCATGGTGTTCGTGAATACCCAGAACGTGCGCGATCTGCGCCAGCCGTTTGGCGGCGTGAAGGCCTCCGGCACCGGGCGCGAAGGCGGCGAGTACAGCTTTGAGGTGTTCGCGGAGATGAAGAACGTCTGCATCTCCATGGGCGACCATCCGATTCCAAAATGGGGGATCTAAAATGGGAAAGTTAGCGTTAGCGGCAAAAATCACGCACGTACCGTCAATGTATCTCTCTGAGCTGCCGGGTAAAAACCACGGCTGCCGTCAGGGGGCCATTGACGGGCACAAAGAGATCGGCAAGCGCTGCCGCGAGCTGGGCGTCGACACCATCATCGTCTTCGACACCCACTGGCTGGTGAACAGCGCCTATCACATCAACTGCGCGGACCATTTTTCAGGCGTCTACACCAGTAACGAGCTGCCGCACTTTATCCGCGACATGACCTACGACTACGACGGCAACCCGGAGCTCGGGCAGCTGATCGCCGACGAGGCGGTCAAGCTTGGCGTGCGCGCCAAAGCGCACAACATCCCGAGCCTGAAGCTGGAGTACGGCACGCTGGTGCCGATGCGCTACATGAACGCGGATAAGCACTTCAAGGTGGTCTCCATCTCGGCATTCTGCACGGTTCACGACTTCGCCGACAGCCGCAGGCTGGGCGAGGCCATCGTCAGCGCCATCGAAAAGTATGACGGCACCGTGGCGGTGCTTGCCAGCGGCTCGCTGTCGCACCGCTTTATCGACGACCAGCGTGCGGAAGAAGGGATGAACAGCTACACCCGCGAGTTCGACCGCCAGATGGATGAACGGGTGGTGAAGCTATGGCGCGAAGGCCAGTTCAAAGAGTTCTGCAGCATGCTGCCGGAGTACGCCGATTACTGCTACGGCGAGGGCAACATGCACGACACGGTGATGCTGCTGGGCATGCTCGGCTGGGACAAATACGACGGCAAGGTTGAATTCCTCACCGAGCTGTTCGCCAGCTCCGGTACCGGCCAGGTTAACGCCGTTTTCCCGCTGCCCGCGTAAGGAGCCACCATGCCGCATTTTATCGCTGAATGTACCGACAACATCCGCGAGCAGGCCGACCTGCCGGGGCTGTTCGCCAAAGTGAACGAGGCGCTGGCCGCCACCGGCATTTTTCCTATCGGCGGTATCCGCAGCCGCGCCCACTGGCTGGATACCTGGCAGATGGCGGACGGCAAGCAGGAGTACGCCTTTGTGCATATGACGCTGAAGATTGGCGCCGGGCGCAGCCTGGAGAGCCGCGAGGCCGTGGGGGAGATGCTGTTTGCGCTGATCAAAGCGCATTTTGCCAACCTCATGGCCGCCCGCTATCTGGCGCTGTCGTTTGAGCTCGATGAACTGCACCCGACGCTCAATTACAAACAAAACAACGTACACGCGTTGTTTACGTAATACCGTCCCCTCTCCCTTTGGGAGAGGGTTAGGGTGAGGGGAAATCTCTGCGGCCCGATGCCCTCACCCCGTCCCTCTCCCACTGGGAGAGGGAGAAAACAAACATAAAACAGGATATCGCCATGCTCGACAAACACACCCATACCCTGATCGCCCACCGCCTGCATCAGGCGGAGCAGTTCCGGGAGCAGATCCGCGCGATCTCGCTGGAGTACCCGGAGATCACGATTGAAGACGCCTACGCCGTACAGCGCGAATGGGTGAACCTGAAAATCGCCGAAGGCCGCGTGCTGAAAGGCCACAAGATCGGCCTCACCTCAAAAGCGATGCAGGCCAGCTCGCAGATCAGCGAGCCGGACTACGGTGCGCTGCTGGACGATATGTTCTTCCACGACGGCAGCGACATCCCCGTCGATCGCTTTATCGTCCCGCGCATTGAGGTGGAGCTGGCTTTCGTGCTGGCAAAACCGCTGCGCGGCCCGAACTGCACGATCTTCGACGTCTACAACGCCACGGATTATGTCATCCCCGCGCTGGAGCTCATCGATGCCCGCTGCCACAACATTGACCCGGAAACCCAGCGCCCGCGCAAGGTGTTCGACACCATCTCCGATAACGCCGCCAACGCGGGCGTGATCCTCGGCGGCCGTCCGATTAAGCCCGACGAGCTGGATCTGCGCTGGATCTCCGCCCTGCTCTATCGCAACGGCGTGATCGAAGAGACCGGCGTCGCCGCGGGCGTGCTCAACCACCCGGCTAACGGCGTGGCGTGGCTGGCCAACAAACTTGCCCCCTACGACGTTCAGCTTGAGCCAGGCCAGATCATTCTCGGCGGTTCGTTTACCCGTCCGGTCGCGGCCAGCAGAGGCGATACCTTCCACGTGGACTACGGCAACATGGGCTCCATCAGCTGCCGCTTTGTCTAGGAGATAACCATGCAAAACGCATTCAAAACGGCGCTGAAAGCCGGAAAGCCGCAGATTGGTTTATGGCTGGGGCTGACCAGCAGCTACAGCGCCGAACTGCTGGCGGGGGCTGGCTTCGACTGGCTACTGATCGACGCCGAACATGCGCCGAACACCGTGCAGACCGTCTTAACCCAGCTGCAGGCCATCGCCCCTTATCCGAGCCAGCCGGTGGTACGCCCGTCGTGGAACGATCCGGTGCAGATCAAACAGCTGCTGGATGTGGGCGCGCAAACCCTGCTGGTACCGATGGTACAAAACGCCGAAGAAGCCCGTCTGGCGGTCCGTTCCACGCGCTATCCGCCTGCGGGTATTCGCGGCGTGGGCAGCGCCCTGGCGCGGGCCTCACGCTGGAACCGCATCCCGGACTACCTGCACCAGGCCAACGACGCCATGTGCGTGCTGGTGCAAATCGAAACCCGCGAGGCGCTAAAAAACCTGCCGCAGATCCTGGATGTGGACGGCGTCGACGGGGTGTTTATCGGCCCGGCGGATCTGAGCGCCGACATGGGCTTTGCCGGTAATCCTCAGCATCCGGAAGTGCAGGCGGCCATTGAACAGGCGATCGCGCAAATCCTGAGCGCCGGCAAAGCGCCCGGCATCCTGATGGCCAACGAGCAGCTGGCCAAACGCTATCTCGAACTCGGTGCGTTGTTTGTCGCCGTCGGCGTCGACACCACCCTGCTCGCCCGCAGCGCCGAAGCGCTGGCGGCACGTTTTATCGATCACCCGGTTACGTCAGTTAATAACAATAAATCCGTCTACTAAACGTAAGATCTGGAGCGCACCATGACGACCTCTACCCTGCAAGATAATAAAGCTGTTGAACATCGCGTTATAAATAAGCTGTTCCGTCGTTTGATCGTGTTTCTCTTTATCCTGTTTGTCTTTTCGTTTCTCGATCGCATCAACATTGGCTTTGCCGGGCTGACGATGGGCAAAGATCTGAGCCTCACCTCCACGATGTTTGGCCTGGCCGCGACGCTCTTTTACGTCACCTACGTGCTGTGCGGGATCCCGAGCAACATCATGCTGGCGAAGATCGGCGCCCGGCGCTGGATCGCCGGGATCATGGTGGTGTGGGGGATCGCGTCCACCTGCACCATGTTCGCCACCAGCCCGGAAACGCTCTATGTGCTGCGCATGCTGGTGGGCATTGCCGAGGCTGGCTTCCTGCCGGGGATTTTGGTCTATCTCACCTGGTGGTTCCCGGCCTATCACCGCGCCCGCGCCAACGCACTGTTTATGATTGCCATGCCGGTAACCATGATGCTCGGCTCTATTCTTTCCGGCTACATCCTGGCGATGGACGGGCTGTGGAATCTGAAAGGCTGGCAGTGGCTGTTCCTGCTGGAAGGGTTGCCGTCGGTGGTGCTCGGCGTGGTGACCTGGTTCTACCTTAACGACACCCCGGATCAGGCCAGCTGGCTGGATGATGAAGAAAAGCAAACGCTGAAAACCATGATCGCCCGTGAGCAAGAGCTGGCGGTGGCGCATGCCGCCACGCCGCGTTCAACGCTGCGTGAAGTCCTGACCCCGGCGGTACTGCTCTATACGCTGGCCTATTTCTGCCTGACGAACACGCTGAGTGCGATCAACATCTGGACGCCGCAGATCCTGCAAAGCTTCAACACCGGCAGCAGCAACATTGTGATCGGCCTGCTGGCGGCGATCCCGCAGTTTTGCACCATCCTCGGCATGATCTGGTGGAGCCGTCGCTCCGACAGGCTGAAAGAGCGAAAAAAGCACACCATCCTGCCGTATCTCTTCGCGGCGGCGGGATGGATGCTGGCCTCGGCCACCGATCACAGCCTGATCCAGCTGCTTGGCATCATCATGGCCTCAACCGGATCGTTTACCGCCATGGCGATATTCTGGACCACGCCGGATCAGGTTATTAGCCTGCAGTCCCGTGCGGTGGCGCTGGCGGTGATCAACGCTATCGGCAACGTCGGATCCGCCGTCAGCCCGCTGCTGATCGGCATTCTGCGTGATGCCACCGGCAGCTTCAGCTCCGGGCTGTGGTTCGTCGCCGGGCTGCTGGTGGTGGGCGCGCTGGTGCTGACGCGGATCCCAATGACCCGCCAGGAAAGCCTCGGGCGCGATCCGGGGATGGCGGCACAGAAGATCCACTGAGGAGGAGCTATGTGCCAGAGCCCCGTCGCCAATATCGATATCAGCAAAGAGTACGACGAAAGTCTGGGCACCGACGATGTGCACTATCAGTCGTTCGCCCGCATGGCGGCCTTTTTTGGCCGCGACATGCAGGCGCATCGTCACGACCAGTATTTTCAGATGCACTTTCTTGATACCGGGCAGATAGAACTCCAGCTCGACGATCATCGCTACTCGGTGCAGGCTCCGCTGTTCGTCATTACCCCGCCGTCGGTGCCACACGCGTTTATCACCGAATCCGACAGCGATGGCCACGTTCTGACGGTACGCGAGGATCTCATCTGGCCGCTGCTGGAGGTGCTCTACCCCGGCACGCGAGAAGCGTTTGGCCTGCCGGGGATCTGCCTGTCGCTGGCCGATAAGCCCGACGAGCTGGCGGCGCTCAGGCACTACTGGCAGCTGATTGCCAGGGAATCCACCGGGCAACTTCCCGGACGCGAGCATACCCTGGTACTGCTCGCGCAGGCGGTCTTTACCCTGCTGCTGCGTAACGCCAGGCTCGACGACCACGCTTCAGGCGGCATGCGCGGTGAGTTAAAACTGTTCCAGCGCTTTACCCAGTTGATTGACACCCACTATCACCAGCACTGGACGGTGCCGGACTACGCCTGTGAACTCCACCTGACCGAATCCCGCCTGACCGATATCTGCCGCCGTTTCGCCAACCGTCCGCCGAAGCGGCTGATCTTCGACCGCCAGCTGCGCGAAGCCAGACGGCTGTTGCTCTTTTCCGACAGTACGGTCAGCGAGATTGCGTGGCAGTTGGGCTTTAAGGATCCGGCCTATTTTGCCCGCTTTTTCAATCGCCTGACGGGTTGCTCGCCCAGCGCGTATCGGGCGCAGAAAGTACCGGTTTCCCCTGTTGCCCTCACCCCTGCCCTCTCCCAACGGGAGAGGGAGTAACCGTCCCCTCTCCCGTTGGGAGAGGGTTAGGGTGAGGGAAATCACACTCTGCGATCTCTCGCGAAAAGTACCTGCCGTTGTCCCAATCGTCCCTTCACGTTCCGCCCCTCTCACGCTTCAATTAAACAACAAAAACAAAACATAAATTTAACAAACCAATTCCGATACGAGGTCCCTATGAAGCCTGAAGAGTTCCGCGCTGATACCAAACGCCCGTTAACCGGCGAAGAGTATTTAAAAAGCCTGCAGGATGGCCGCGAGATTTATATCTACGGCGAGCGCGTTAAAGACGTCACCACCCATCCGGCGTTTCGCAATGCGGCGGCCTCCATCGCGCAGATGTACGACGCGCTGCACAAACCGGACATGCAGGATACGCTGTGCTGGGGCACCGACACCGGCAGCGGCGGTTACACCCATAAGTTCTTCCGCGTGGCGAAAAGCGCCGATGACCTGCGTCAGCAGCGAGACGCCATCGCCGAGTGGTCTCGCCTGAGCTACGGCTGGATGGGCCGCACGCCGGACTACAAAGCCGCGTTCGGCTGCGCGCTCGGCGCAAACCCGGCCTTCTACGGCCAGTTTGAGCAAAATGCCCGTAACTGGTATACCCGCATTCAGGAAACCGGCCTGTACTTTAACCACGCTATCGTCAACCCGCCTATCGACCGCCACAAACCGGCGGACGAGGTGAAAGACGTCTATATCAAGCTGGAAAAAGAGACCGACGCCGGGATCATCGTCAGCGGTGCCAAAGTAGTTGCCACCAACTCGGCGCTGACCCACTACAACATGATCGGCTTTGGCTCCGCGCAGGTGATGGGCGAAAACCCGGACTTTGCGCTGATGTTCGTCGCGCCAATGGACGCCGAAGGGGTGAAGCTGATCTCCCGCGCCTCCTACGAGATGGTGGCTGGCGCTACCGGCTCGCCGTACGACTACCCGCTCTCCAGCCGTTTTGATGAGAACGACGCGATCCTGGTGATGGATAATGTACTGATCCCATGGGAAAACGTGCTGATCTACCGCGATTTCGACCGCTGCCGTCGCTGGACTATGGAAGGCGGTTTTGCCCGCATGTACCCGCTGCAGGCCTGCGTGCGTCTGGCGGTGAAGCTCGACTTCATCACCGCCCTGCTGAAAAAATCGCTGGAGTGTACCGGCACCCTGGAGTTCCGCGGCGTGCAGGCAGATCTCGGCGAAGTGGTCGCCTGGCGCAATATGTTCTGGGCGCTGAGCGACTCCATGTGTTCCGAAGCCACGCCGTGGGTGAACGGTGCGTACCTGCCGGATCACGCGGCGCTGCAAACCTATCGCGTGATGGCGCCAATGGCCTACGCGAAGATTAAAAACATCATCGAACGCAACGTCACCAGCGGGCTGATCTACCTGCCATCCAGCGCACGGGATCTGAACAACCCGCAGATCGATCAGTATCTGGCGAAGTACGTGCGCGGCTCCAACGGCATGGATCACGTCGAACGCATCAAGATTTTGAAGCTGATGTGGGATGCCATCGGCAGCGAATTTGGCGGCCGTCACGAGCTGTATGAGATCAATTACTCCGGCAGCCAGGACGAAATTCGCCTGCAGTGTCTGCGCCAGGCGCAAAGCTCCGGCAACATGGACAAAATGATGGCGATGGTCGACCGCTGCATGTCTGAGTACGACCAACACGGCTGGACGGTGCCACACCTGCACAACAACAGCGATATCAACATGCTGGACAAGCTGCTGAAATAACGCAGCGGGAGGTTTCAATGCATTCAGATGAACAACGCCTGCGTTTTCGCGACGCCATGGCCAGCCTGTCGGCCGCGGTGAATGTCATCACCACGGCGGGCGATGCCGGACGCTGCGGGATCACCGCCACTGCCGTCTGCTCGGTAACGGATTCCCCGCCGTCGATTATGGTCTGTATCAACGCCAACAGCGCCATGAACCCGGTGTTTCAGGGCAACGGCAAACTGTGCGTGAATGTGCTCAACCACGAGCAGGAGATCATGGCTCGCCACTTCGCCGGTATGACCGGGATGGCCATGGAGGAGCGCTTTACCCTCTCCTGCTGGCAGAAAGGTCTGCTGGCGCAACCGGTGCTGAAAGGGGCGCTGGCAAGCCTGGAAGGCGAGATAAGTCAGGTGCAAACCATCGGCACGCATCTGGTTTATCTTGTTGAAATTAAAAATATCATCCTCAGTGAAGAGGGCCACGGCCTGATCTATTTCAAACGCCGTTTCCACCCGGTAATGATGGAGCCGGAAGCAGCCGTGTGATCCCCTCTCGCGCTGGCCCTCCTGAGGCCAGCGCGCCTTTCTGCAAAAATTCCTAAGGTTTCCGCTAAATCACGCCGTTATATAGCCATAAGAGAAATTTTCTGTGCCTGAATACTGACACGCTGTGTCAGTGCTACCCGCATCATTCAGCGCATACCCTAATATACAGGAAGACCTTATGGCTAAAACGACGCGGAGCCGCTCGGCTGAACGTCTGGTCGATATTCTCCATGAGCTACATTTAAACGGTGTGATAAACCGCAGTGCGCTGATGGAGAAATTTAATATTACCGAGCGTACCGTCTACCGGGATTTAAATGCGCTCTCCCCGATTGTGGAACATACCGGAAACGGGCTATATCGGCTGATCCATTCCGCGCAATCGCCCGGCGGACAAGGATTACACCATACCCTTGCTAACTTCCTGAATGCTGATAGCTTTTTCCCCGAAAGAAACGCGGAGTTTTGGGAGAAACTCGAAAACCGCGTTGACGAAAATCATATTCTTATTCTCGCCAACGAGGCGGAGCACACGGCGGAACGTGATATTCGTCGCCATTTATCCAACATTGAAAAATCGATTAAAAACTGTAATGTTTGCCAGATCGTTTATAAAGGCAAAACCCGGCTGATTAACCCCTATAAACTCATTAACAAAAAAAATATATGGTATTTACAAGCTACCGAAAATAGCCGGTTAAAATCCTTCTCATTGAGTCAGATTCGCTGGCTTGATATTCAGAAACGCACCTTTACGCCGGACGAAAATGTGATCGGGCTGTTGGAAAAAAACCTCGATCCGTGGGTATCGGAAGATACTTTCGAGGTGAAAATATTTATTAAGGATAATATTTCACACTACTTCCTGCGCCGCGATCTCCTCCCGGCACAAGAGCTGCTGGAGGAGCAACACGACGGCGTGACGCTGCGCTGTCAGGCAGCACATGAAAACCAGATCCTGCCGCTGCTGTTCTACTGGTTACCCAACATTCAGATCCTGGAGCCAGCCTGGCTTAAGGAAAAGCTGGTTAAAACGCTGGAAGGCTACCTGGCGGGTGCGCAGCCACGGTAACCGGGTGATCTGTATCACATTATTTCTCCCGCTGGCGGCGAGCCTGAACCACTCGCCGCCCCCTTTGACCGCTCACCAGGCACTTTCAACCACTCACCCATTTTCTCCCCTTTACGCGCGCAAGCTTCTGGCACGATCGCTCCAGCATTACTCAATACCTCCTCACAACGAACCCTGACCCTTTTTTCTTTACATAAAAAACCAGGTCTTACTATGGATACTAAAAAACTACTGAAGCACGTGCCCTGGGCCTTACTCGGGATCCTCGGCGCTTTCTGTCTGGCGGTTGTCGCATTACGCCGGGGCGAACACGTAAGCGCCCTGTGGATCGTGGTCGCGTCGGTTTCCGTCTACCTTGTGGCTTATCGCTACTACAGCTTATACATCGCGCAGAAGGTCATGAAACTCGACCCGACGCGTGCCACCCCGGCGGTCATTAACAATGACGGCCTGAACTACGTGCCAACCAACCGCTATGTGCTGTTTGGTCACCACTTTGCCGCCATTGCAGGCGCTGGCCCGCTGGTCGGCCCGGTACTGGCCGCGCAGATGGGCTACCTGCCGGGTACCCTGTGGCTGCTCGCTGGTGTAGTGCTGGCGGGTGCAGTGCAGGACTTTATGGTGCTGTTTATCTCCTCGCGCCGTAACGGTTCGTCGCTGGGTGAGATGATCAAAGAAGAGATGGGCCGCGTGCCGGGTACCATCGCCCTCTTCGGCTGCTTCCTGATTATGATCATCATCCTCGCGGTGCTGGCATTAATCGTGGTGAAAGCGCTGGCTGAAAGTCCGTGGGGCGTCTTTACCGTCTGCTCTACCGTGCCGATTGCGCTGTTCATGGGGATCTACATGCGCTTCCTGCGCCCTGGCCGCGTCGGCGAGGTGTCGGTCATTGGTATCGTGCTGCTGGTTGCCTCAATCTACTTCGGCGGTGTGATTGCGCACGACCCGTACTGGGGTCCGGCGCTGACCTTTAAAGACACCACCATCACCTTTGCCCTGATTGGTTACGCGTTTATCTCTGCCCTTCTGCCGGTATGGCTGATTCTGGCTCCGCGTGACTATCTGGCGACCTTCCTGAAAATCGGCGTCATCGTCGGGCTGGCGATCGGTATTGTGATCATCAACCCTGAACTGAAAATGCCGGCGGTGACCCAGTACATTGACGGTACCGGTCCGCTGTGGAAAGGCGCCCTGTTCCCGTTCCTGTTTATCACCATCGCCTGTGGTGCCGTTTCTGGCTTCCACGCGCTGATCTCCTCCGGCACCACGCCGAAGCTGATGGCCAACGAAACCGACGCGCGTTTCATCGGTTACGGTGCCATGCTGATGGAATCCTTCGTGGCGATCATGGCGCTGGTGGCTGCGTCTATCATCGAACCGGGTCTTTACTTCGCGATGAACACCCCGCCGGCAGGCCTGGGCATCACCATGCCAAATCTGCATGAGATGGGCGGTGACAACGCGGCGCTGATTATGGCGCAGTTGAAGGACGCCAGCGCCCACGCGGCGGCGACCGTCAGCTCCTGGGGCTTTGTGATTTCGCCTGAGCAGATCATGCAGACCGCGAAAGACATCGGCGAACCGTCCGTGCTGAACCGCGCCGGTGGCGCACCGACGCTGGCGGTAGGTATTGCACACGTGTTCCACAAAGTGCTGCCATGGGCGGACATGGGCTTCTGGTACCACTTCGGTATTCTGTTCGAAGCGCTGTTCATCCTCACCGCGCTGGACGCCGGTACCCGTGCAGGCCGCTTTATGCTGCAGGATCTGTTGGGGAACTTCGTGCCGTTCCTGAAGAAAACCGACTCTCTGGTGGCGGGCGTGCTGGGTACTGCGGGCTGCGTTGGCCTGTGGGGTTACCTGCTGTACCAGGGCGTTGTTGACCCACTCGGCGGCGTGAAGAGCCTGTGGCCGCTGTTCGGTATCTCTAACCAGATGCTGGCAGCCGTTGCCCTGGTGCTCGGCACCGTGGTACTGGTGAAGATGAAACGCACCAAATACATCTGGGTCACCGTTGTGCCTGCGCTGTGGCTGCTGCTCTGCACCACCTGGGCGCTGGGTCTGAAACTGTTCAGCAGCAACCCGCAGCTGGAAGGCTTCTTCTACATGGCTAACCAGTACAAAGCGAAAATTGCCGCCGGTGGCGCGGATCTCACCGCCCAGCAGATTGCCAACATGAACCATATCGTGGTGAACAACTACACCAACGCGGGTCTGAGCATTCTGTTCCTGGTGGTGGTGTACAGCATTATCTTCTACGGCATCAAAACCTGGATGAAAGTGCGTAACGCTGAAGGTCGAACGGACAAAGAGACCCCGTACGTGCCGGTACCGGAAGGCGGCGTGAAGACCTCTTCGCACCATTAATCTACTAATACCCCTCACCCCAGCCCTCTCCCCATAGGGGAGAGGGTGTAAAAGTTCCCTCTCCCCTATGGGGAGAGGGTTAGGGTGAGGGGCTTTTCCTGTCTGGAATCCACAATGTTTGGTAACTTAGGCGAAGCAAAAAAATACCTCGGTCAGGCAGCGAAAATGCTGATTGGCATTCCGGACTATGACAACTACGTTGAGCATATGAAAACCAACCACCCGGATAAGCCCTACATGACCTACACTGAATTCTTCCGCGAGCGTCAGGAAGCGCGCTACGGCGGAAGTGGAGAAGGCGGCGTCCGCTGCTGCTAAAGGAGAGACCATGACCCCGATTGCCGTCACCCTGTTGACCGGTTTCCTCGGCGCCGGTAAAACCACCCTGCTGCGCCACATTCTCAACGCGCAGCACGGTTTCAAAATCGCCGTGATCGAAAACGAGTTCGGCGAAGTCTCCGTTGACGACCAGCTGATTGGCGATCGCGCCACGCAGATCAAAACCCTGACCAACGGCTGCATCTGCTGTACCCGCTCTAACGAACTGGAAGATGCCCTGCTGGACCTGCTCGACAGCCGCGATCGTGGGGACATCCACTTCGACCGCCTGGTGATTGAATGCACCGGCATGGCCGACCCCGGCCCGATTATTCAGACCTTTTTCTCGCATGACATCCTTTGCCAGCGCTACCTGCTGGACGGCGTGATTGCCCTGGTCGACGCGGTTCACGCCGACGATCAGATGAACCAGTTTACCATCGCCCAGTCTCAGGTGGGCTACGCCGACCGCATCCTGCTGACCAAAACCGACGTGGCGGGCGAGAGCGTTAAACTGCGCGAGCGCCTCGCACGCATCAACGCCCGCGCGCCGGTATACACCGTGACGCACGGCGATATCGACCTGTCTCAGCTATTCAACACCAACGGTTTTATGCTGGAAGAGCATGTCACCTCAAAACCGCGTTTTCACTTTATGGCGGATAAGCAGAACGACGTAGCGTCGATTGTGGTGGAGCTGGATTACCCGGTAGACATCAGCGAGGTCTCCCGCGTGATGGAGAACCTGCTGCTGTCGTTTGCCGATAAACTGCTGCGCTACAAAGGCATGCTGTGGATCGACGGCGAACCAAACCGCCTGCTGTTCCAGGGCGTACAGCGGCTGTACAGCGCGGACTGGGACAGACCCTGGGGCGACGAGACACCGCGCAGCGTGATGGTGTTTATTGGCATCCAGCTGCCGGAAGAGGAAATTCGGGCGGCGTTTGCGGGGCTGAAGAGATAACCGCCCAGCATCCCCTCTCCCTTTGGGAGAGGGTTAGGGTGAGGGGTAAACCTTATTTCACCGCCTCCGGCAGCGTCACAATCCACAGCTCACTGTCAGACGCCGGTTTCCCCAGCGGCTTCACGCTAAGGGTCGTCTCAACCGGTTTATCATCCAGCGTCAGCTTTCCTTCCGCGTTCACCCGATAATCCTTGAGCTTCTTGCCCTCGACCGGATGTTGCATCGCCACCTTCACGCCAAAGTCGTTATCATTCGCCACCGCCAGCGTTTTGCTGTCGATCAGCGCCAGCCCTTCAGCCTTTTCCTGCTGCCAGCCCAGGGCGCGCAGATCAACAACCTGCGTTTTCTGCGCAAGGGTAATGCCGCGCTGTGCCAGGGTTTTCTCATCATCAAACTCCGGATACTCGCCCGGCTTGTCGAAACCTGACAGGTCGCTCGCCTTACTGAGATCGACCTTGTAAATCAGGTTACGCATTCCGTCGTTTTTATCACTTCCCTGTTCGATCAGCAGGATGTGCTGGTCATCGAGCGCCACGATGTCGCCGATTTTAGCGTCGCTGTTTTTGCTGTAAGCCGCGCTGTCGATGGGATAACCGTACATCGCGGTTTTCCCGCTTGCCGGGTCAAAGCTCACCAGACGCGTAAACAGCGCCTTTTTCTTGCCCTTACCGTCGATATCCAGCGTACTTTGCACGGCGGCAATAATACGCCCGTCCGGCATACGGGTGAGGCCTTCAAAGCCGCGGTTCGCCTGACGCCATTTGAGGATATTTGGCAAACCGCCCGCAATTGCTTTTTCCCCTTCCGCCGCCTGCGGACCGTGGATCGCCAGGATTTTCCCTTTACTGTCGATGTTAATCAGGAACGGGCCATACTCATCGCACAGCCAGTAACCGCCTTTACCGTCCGGGGTGATCCCTTCCGTATCCAGCCCGCGATTATCCCCCTTCAGCCTCTTTAACGTGTCGCTGAAGGCCACTTCATTGGTGGATCCAATCACGTCGCTTTCCAGCGGCAGACCGTTGATCGCGCCTTTATCGTCATGCAGAGGACGGGCATCAATGGCCTCCGCTTTGCCGTTTTGTACACGAATCGTCATCAGCAGCGGCGCGAAATCTGGCGTAACGAAAATTTTGGCTTCGTTTTTACCCACTTTCGGTGAATCCGCGTTCGGACCGCGATCGGTAATGGTGGCGAAGGTCAGGGCATCGCCCTGTTTCCCGGTGAACAGCAGGCCAGAACCTATCCCAACCGGAAGCCCGTTCGGGAATGCACTGGCAAACGCGCCGGTGTAGTTCACGTGTGTGCCTTCTGGAAAACTGACGGCATAGCGCTCAGCCGTAGGCTGCGCCGCGAGGGCAGAGAAAGAAAGCACACAACCGATTAGCACAGGAATAATTTTTCTTTTCATGTTGTTAGCATCCATAAAGTGAAGCTCACACCGTAAAGAAGAAACGTGTCAGGAAAATGACATCGAATGGCAACATTGCGCGGGCCGGAGCGCCAAAGAAATGTAAAGCTCTGTTGTTATCTGTAACAGCAGAAACATTTCTGGAAATTATTAGAAACCCAATTAATTCGCTGCGAACCACTCTTTCTGCTCTCGTTCAGATTATGTTTAGCTAAAAAAATAAACACTTTCTAAACGCCAAATCATTACCCGTTGACGACCTCTCAACCCAACACTCTCGCAACACCACCAAATTAAAAAATTAACAAAACCAGCATAAAACGGCGACTTTCATCACATTTGCAGTCATTAACATCGCTTGTTAAGGTGCGCCCAGATTAAATTGATGACGAGGCATATGAGATGAAAAAACTGAATATCCTTCTGCTGACTGCGTTGACTGCTGTATCGGGTTCTGCACTGGCTCTGGGTGGCAGCGTTGAGCAGGGTAAAAACTTCACCAACCTCAATCTTGAGATGGGTAAATCCTCATCCGGTCTGTATGTGGAAAGCAACTGGCTGAAAAACACCGATGACGGTACGCAGACCGGCGGTGTGGGTGCAGGTTATAACCTGGGTCTTGGCCCGGTCATGCTGAACGCGGGCGCAAAAGCTATCTATATCGGCCCGAAAAAAGGCGATAACGGCGTGGCGTTCCCGATTGGTGGCGGCGTAAACGTTGCCCTGACCGACAGCATTCATCTGTATGGTGAAGGCTACGTGGCACCAGAAGGGATGAACAACAGCGTGAAAAACTACGTTGAAGCCAACGGCGGCGTAAGCTGGACACCAGTTACACCTGTGACACTGAAAGTGGGTTACCGCCACGTGAGCGTTGATGGTAAAGACGGTCGTCCAGGCCACACCCTGATTGACGGTGCGTATGTTGGCGGTGGAGTCACCTTCTGATGAAACACCGCATTACCGCGCTTTGCGTTCTGAGCCTCACGCTTCTGCTCACCGGCTGCGTCCAGTACAAATGGGTGAAACCGGGCGTCAGCGACGCTGAAATGAACAAAAAGCTCACGGAATGTGAAGCGCAGGCGCTGATCGATCTGCCCCCGGATAACGTCGTGACCGGTTCGGACTCGGAAAAAACGGATCTGAAGAACAAGAAAAAGGATATTTCCACGAGCTACACGGTTGAAGACGCCAATGAGGATCGCAGGGCGACCCTCGTAGACAGCTGCATGTTCAAAAGCGGCTGGGATAAAATTGAAGTGCAATAATCTCTAAAAAACCTGCCTACTGGCAGGTTTTTTATTGCCGCTTACTTACGCACCACCACCAGCTTCTGGTTCACAAACTCTTTGATCCCCAGATCCGACAACTCGCGTCCGTAACCGGAGCGTTTCACGCCGCCAAACGGCAGCTCTGGCGCGGTATCTGTGAGCCAGTTGATATACACCATCCCGGTCTCAATCCGTGACGCCATTTTCTTCGCGCGTTCAATATCCTGACTGAACACCGCACCGCCCAGTCCGTAGTGGGAGTCGTTCGCCAGGGCGACCGCCTCGTCATCGTTTTTCACCACATACATCTGCGCCACCGGGCCAAAGAACTCCTCGAAGTACGCCGGGTTGTCGCGGGAGATATTCGTCAGGATCGTCGGCTCAAAGAAGCTCCCGTCGCGCTGCACCGGTTTACCACCATAGTGTAACGTCGCGCCCTTTTTCACCGCCTCATTGACCTGTTTTGTCAGCGTTTCGAGCGCATCTTTAGACGACAGTGGCCCAAGCGTGGTGCTTTCATCCAGCGGGTCGCCAATTTTCACCTGCTTAAAGGCGTCGGTGAATTTGCTCAGGAAGGCATCGGCAATTTTCTCATGCAGGATAAAGCGCTTCGCTGCGGTACAGACCTGACCGGCGTTGTTAAGTCGCGCATTCACGCCTGTCTTCACCGCTTTATCAAGATCCGCATCGTCCAGCACCACGAAAACGTCGTTACCGCCCAGCTCAAGGGTGGATTTCTTGATGTGCTTCGCCGCCTGCGCGGCCACCACGCTGCCCGCTTTCTCAGAGCCGGTTAGGGCGGCCCCCTGTACGCGGTCGTCAGCAATGATGTTCGCTACCTGCTCAGACGAGATAAAGAGATTGGTCCATGCCCCTTCCGGCGCCCCTGCCTCACGCACCAGATGAGCAAAGGTTTCGGCACAGTGCGGCACGATGCTGGCATGTTTAGCCAGAACCGGGTTACCCGCCGCCAGGTTAGGTGCCAGAACACGCATCAGCTGATAATACGGGAAATTCCACGGTTCCACGGCCATCAGCACGCCGATGGGGTGATGCTCCACCCACGCTTCTCCGAGTTCAGACGGGTACTTCACCGGGGCCAGGAACTGCTTCGCGTTATCGGCATAGTAGCGGGCGATTTGCGCGCACAGCTTCACCTCGCCGCGGCTTTGTTCGATGAGCTTACCCATCTCCTGACTGGCAATTTTAGCCAGCTCCTCGGTGCGTTCGTCGATCAGGTCGGCAAGCTTATGCAGCACCGGCAAGCGCTGTTCAATGTCACCTTTCGCCCACTGCGAATGGTAAAGGGCGTCGGCCGCTTTTAGCGCCGCTTCGATATCCGCGTCGGTATGAGAGGGATATTCTTTGATGAGCTGGTTGGTGGCAGGATTTACTGTCTGATAAGCCATATCGAATCTCCATGTTTTACCGCTTAGGGTAGTAAGGGTAGACAACATGACGGGTGATGGACGTAAAGTTGGGTATATCCGGAAGGTTCTTAGTAGGGCCAGGGCATGGTATAAAAATGTTCCTGACAGGAGCGCCTATGACCCATACCCGACACATCCGCCAGACCTTTAACCGCCTTCCGGGCCTTGAGCTGCGCAGCACGTGGCAGAGTACCGTGGCGTATAAACGTCATTGTCACCCCCAACTCTCGATTGGCGCGATAGTGGAAGGCCAGACCTGCTGCCGGTGCAATGACACGCAGTACATCCTCCACCCCGGCGATCTCATCGTGATCCCGGCGCATGTGCCGCACAGCTGCAACCCCGTTGCGGGCCAGCCCCGCAGCTATCATATGCTCTATATCGACACGGATTATCCTCTGGCAGAACAGGTCATTCGCGACAGCACGCTGTTTGCTCTTTACCTGAACGTTGTTGAGAACATGTCGGCTAATTCCCTGAACATGCTGATTTCTGCCCTTCCGCGCTGCGCCAGCCGCACGGGTGAACTACGCTCAACCAGCCAGCACATCCAGCAGGCGTTTCTTGCCGATTTAACCAGCCCGCCGTCACTCGACGACCTTGCCCACCGCTTCTCGCTGCGCAAAGAGACGCTGATCCGCACCTTCAGGCAGGACACTGGCCTGACGCCGGGCAGCTTTCTCAACATCTCCCGCGTGGAATACGCCAAAGCGCGGCTCCGCGCCGGGGATGATATTGCCGATGTCGGCTACCAGAGCGGGTTTGCCGATCAGAGCCATTTTCATAAGACCTTTGTGAGCTATACCGCTGCCACGCCGCGCCAGTACGCCACGGGCCGATCAATATTGGACAATAAATAGCGTTTGCATCGCCGTAGTCTGACCTCGGTTTTTTACACAGAGGTTGCTATGGAACTGTTATTCCCTTCCGCTTTTCCTGCTCTGGCGCTGGCGCATTTTGTCGCCCTGTTAAGCCCAGGCCCGGATTTCTTCCTGCTGGTGGGCTACGCGGCGCGCTACCGGGTCCGCGGCAGCGCCGGGCTGTGCCTCGGCATCGCCGCGGGCAACGGGTTGTATATCCTGCTGGTGATTATCGGCTGGAGCGCGCTGCGCCAGTTTACGTGGCTGTTTATCCTTATCGAGCTTTGCGGGGCGCTGTATCTGCTGTGGATCGGCTCGCATCTGGTGCGCAGCCGCCCGCAAGCGCTGGCGCTGAATGAAACCCATCAGCGCTTCCCTTCACTGCGTAAGCAGATCCTGCTGGGACTTGGCTCGGCGTTGTTAAATCCAAAGAACGCCCTGTTCTATCTGGCGCTGATGACGGCGCTGCTGGGGCCAAATGTCACGCTGCTTCAGCAGGCGACCTGCGGCGTCTGGATGGTGATGGTAGTGCTGGTGTGGGATCTGGCGCTGGTATCACTGATGGGGCTGCCCGCGGTGCAACAGAGGCTCAGCCGTTCGCTGTGGCTAATTGAGCGGGCGGCGGGGGTTGTACTAATGGGGTTTGGCGGGTGGGTACTGTGGCGGCTGCTGGAGCTGATAAGCTGAAATAAGGGGCAGCCCAACGCTGCCCGTGGTTTATTTTTTGTTTTGATCGCGCAGCATCGCTTCACGCAATATGGCGTTTAGCCGCGTCTGGTAACCCTTTCCAGGCCGTTTCAGCCACTCCATTACGTCGGCGTCAATGCGTACAGATGCCTGCGTTTTAAGTGGCCGATAGAACTTCCCTCGCACCGCCCCGGACCACTGTTTATCGTCCGTGGCAGGAATATCGCTGTAATCGATTTCTGCTTCTGGTTTTTCAGCTAATGCTTTTAGCTCAGCGTCACGACGAGCGCTAACCTCAGGCGAACTACCTCGTTTATGTTTAACGATGCTCATAACGGCTCCTCTCTTTACGGTCCGCCTTACGTGCGCTAATGATACGAATAATTTCGCCTCCGCTTTCGAAACGTACCGTATGTGCGACCAGGATAACAATGACGCCTTGCACAAGGCCGATGGTTTGCCAGCGAAACTCACCGTTCTCATAGCGATCCTGAACAGACAAATGATAAGGATCGTCGAAAACCAAAACCGCATCCTCAAAGCGTATGCCATGTTTTTGCTGGTTACTTTTCGCCTTATCGCTATCCCACTCATACTCCGTTGGCATAGTGTACCCTTCCCTGATTGTATATACAAAAAAGCATATACAAACTGCGCAAGGATTAAACTAATTAAGCAAAAGCGGTGTTTAATTTCGGAAGGCGGATTCCAGAAGCGAAGATGGTGTAACGCTCCCGTCTTTGCACTTTCCCCCCGTCTCCCTCTATCCTTAACCCATGGAAAAAATCGCTGAACTCAAACGCGCCAAGCTGCTGGCGCTGTCGCTGCTGCTGATTGCCGTCGCGGCGTTTATCACCACCCTGTTTCTGCCGCAAACCTTCTGGGTGCGCGGCGTGAAGGCCATTGCCGAGGCGGCGATGGTTGGTGCGCTGGCGGACTGGTTTGCGGTCGTCGCGCTGTTTCGCCGGGTGCCCATTCCGTTTATCTCGCGCCATACGGCGATTATCCCGCGCAATAAAGACCGGATTGGCGATAATCTCGGCCAGTTCGTGCAGGAGAAGTTTCTCGACACCCAGTCGCTGGTGGCGCTGATCCGCCGCTATGAGCCGGCGCAGATAATTGGCACCTGGTTCAGTAAGCCCGACAATGCCCAGCGTGTCGGGCAGCATCTGATTCAGGTGATGGGCGGTTTTCTTGAGCTGACCGACGATGGGCGTATTCAGCGCCTGCTCAAACGCGCGGTGCATAAGGCCATCGATAAGGTCGATTTCACCGAAACCAGCGCAGTGATGCTGGAGAGCATGACCAAAAACAACCGCCATCAGGTACTGCTGGACGCCATCATCAACCGCCTGATCACCCTGATTCAACGCGATAGCACGCGGGAATTTATTTCAGACCAGATCGTCCACTGGCTTAAGACCGAGCATCCGCGCAAGGCGATGGTGCTGCCCACCGAGTGGCTGGGCGATCAGAGCGCGGAGATGGTGTCAAACGCGGTGAATACCCTGCTGGACGACGTCAGTCATGACCGTACCCACCAGATCCGCCAGGCGTTCGACCGCGCCACGCTGAAGCTTATCGACAACCTGAAAAACGATCCGGAGATGGCCGCAAAGGCAGAGAACATCAAGCATTACCTGAAGAACGACGACGCGTTTAACCGCTATCTGGGTGAGATGTGGGCTGACCTGCGCCAGTGGCTGAAGGCGGATATGCAACGTGAGGATTCCCGCGTGAAGCAGCGCATCGCCAACGCCGGGCAGTGGTTTGGCGAAACGCTGCTCGGTGACGACAGCCTGCGGGCATCGCTCAATGAGCACCTCGAGCAGGCGGCGCACCGCGTGGCACCGGATTTCGCGGCGTTTCTCACCCGTCATATCAGCGACACGGTAAAAAGCTGGGACGCCAAAGATATGTCCCGCCAGATCGAGCTTAATATCGGCAAAGATCTGCAGTTTATCCGCGTCAACGGCACCCTGGTGGGCGGGACAATTGGCCTGATCCTGTTTTTACTCTCGCAACTGCCCGCCGTGCTTGCGCATTACTCCGTTTTGGGTGGTGCAATGACGTAGCGCGTCGCCTCAAAGCGATTGAGGATCAAGTGCACCAGAAACACCATCGTCAGCGTCGCCACCAGAGAAAAGGTCACCGAGGTGATGCGGTAGAGATCGCTGAACACCAGGTCGCTGTCCGGGTGCATGTTCTGACCGAACATAATCCCGATGGTGGTGATGCTGGCAAACCCAACGCCGGCTCCCACCTTCTCCATCACATGCAGACGCGCACCAAACGCCAGCCCGAGGCCGATAAGCGGCATCATCAGTAGCATGTGGCTGCTGTGATCGTAGAGGATAAGCTGCACCACCAGAATATAGAGACAGCCCAGCACCACGCCAGCCACGCGCCAGATAGAGCTCATCACCGCGCCGCGATAGTGCATCGGGAACAGAATCAACACACCGGCCATCAGCGCCGAAAGCGAATCGCTCAAATCGCTTATCTGGAAGATGACAAAAATCATCGTCGCAACGGTGCCGGAGAGCAGAGACTCGTGCCGCACGCGGGCATCATCTTTCTCGATCAGCGGCGGCGGCTTGCGCGGCTCAACGTCCGGCAGGAGGTAGTTCATCAGCGCGCTCAGGCATACCGCCATCACACTCGCTTCAATGTTGGAAAACAGCAGCGTGTGCCAGTCGGTGGTGGGATAGCTCATAAAGTTGAGCATCACGCTCTGGCACACCACGCCCATCGACCCGAACAGGAATAGCGGCCCCTTACTCATAAAGCGAAAACGCATGACATACAGCGCAAAAACCACCAGCGTCATGATCACCGGCCACTGGGACAGATAGCCGATAATAATCACCATTTCGACGCAGTTTAGCGATGCGCTGAAGATAAACTGCTTCGCCACATGGCGGTTAAAAACCGGCACCAGCGACAGCAGCATGATGGGGTAGACCACATAAAACACGCCGTAGCTGGTGTTATAGAAACTTGAAATACTCAGCGCGATCATCCCGGCAAAGACGATGCGCAGGGTCTGGCGAAAGTCATTGGCCGTATAGACGATGTTGCCGTGCGGGGTAAAGACCCGCGCCAGCGTGCTAATAGACATAGTGGAGCAGGCTCACCAGGTGGATTTGCATCCCGGAGAAGAAGCGCGCAAACGGCCCTTCGCTGTTGTAGAGCTGCACGGTGGCACGAGCGCCGGTCGGGAGCGGTTTCGGCAGCGTCTCATCCAGCGCCACGTGAATGCGCATTCGCTGAGCGTCGCGCACCCAACGGTTGGAGGTTTCCGGCGCGGACAGTTCGCCGCTCACCGCCTCCTGTCCGGCAAGGATCCCCGCATCGCTGCTGGTCACGTGGGCGCGGAAAACCTGTCCCGGAAAGGCGTCAAATACCACGGCGGCATCGGTCCCCTGATGGGTATGGCGCAGACTCTTCTCACGAAAATCGGCCACAATATCGGTCTGATTATTCACCAGCGCCAGCGCCGCCGAGCCGGACGAGGCATAAAACCCGGGGCTCAACTGCAGGTTGCTGACCGTACCGTTCGCCTGGGCGTAAACCTTCGTATCGCGGTCACGGGCAAACACAGCGGCGGCTACGTCCTGCTGGCCGGGTCGCCAGTCGCCACCATCTGGCGGCGGCAATGGCACAAACGCCGGGCGGTCGCATTGCTCCAGCTCACGGAACCTGTACGGCGCTGTAACCAGCGGCGGGATGGATGGCGGCAGGCCAGCGCCCCCAACGTCACAATGCAGATTCAGCGTATTGAAATTATCATCCGTGGGTTTCAGCTCACCGCACCACAACTGACGGAAAGCCGGGCTGTCACCCATTCGCGTAAAGTCAGCATGGCGCATCGCTTCCAGTTGGCTCATGCCCCGGTTGATTCTTTTCAGGGTGGCGTCATCGCAAATCAGAAACTCACGGCAGGCTTTGAGAAAGGCGTTTTGCCCTGTGGTCGCTTCCGGGATGGCGTGCTCGCGCGGTTTCAATGCGGCATCATCTACGCGAACGCCGGGAAAATCTGGCGGCAGTGGTTCGGCGTACCGGGCAGGCTTCTTGTTCAGCCACATTTCTATCTCAGCTCGTCGGCAATGAATAGCGTCGCCGGGCTGGATGACTTGCCGTAGCCCCGTGTCAGAGCGCTGTTTTTGCTTCTTCGGTTGAACACCGTGCAGCGCTCGCCACTCCCGCAGGGTCATCGCGGAGCCATCTGCATTGTAATAAAACTCTTCGGTCTTTGTGTTGTAGGCCGCCTTTACGGGTTTACGCTTTACGGGGCATATCTTGGAACGTCGAATAACAATCCCGTCAGCAATCATTTGCTGTACATCTGCGTCCGCAGTATTGAGCGGGTCAGCGTCGGCAGCCTGCGCAAGCAGGCGGCGTAGGTTTGTTGGCATGGTGAAATCTCCAGAAATTAAGGTGAGTTTAGAATGGGGCGTAGGATGGAAACGCCGAGAGTGTGGCAGTCTGTCCTTCTTAGTAGTTACCATCATTGCAATGGCGTCGGGGTTCTGTTTCTCTACTGTAGATGCTTTCTTCCGGCGATCTGGACTAAACGCAGGAGCGGCGGGCATTGCCGAGGGTCAGGCCGTAGGCAGGCTTTCGGCCACAGCTTGTGACGGTAGTATCCCGTTTTAGTGGTAGCCTTTCCCCAATTTAGTAGCTTTCTTTGTCAGCAACGCTGTACGTAGGTTATCTCTCCGGTATAGTCACCTTCTTGAGTTTATTTTTTAACCAACCACCTGCAAAGCCTTGCTGCGTGTGGGCTGGCCGTGTTGGGCAGGGTAATTCAGGTAGGCGGATTTGGGGTGTGAAGTT